>JAAUQA010000186.1 GCA_012032855.1 Candidatus Competibacteraceae bacterium | reverse complement strand
TAGGGATAACTCTTTTAAAGTAAATATTTACAAAAAGATATAGCCCGTACAGTGCCTGTGAAAGAAATCTAGAAATTTGAGACGCAATGAAAAACTGTACACGTAATATCCGTACAAATAGTGCGCTTCTTGCGGCCAACAGAGTAAGGAGCATAGCCAGCGGTGGGTTGGAACCGCATTTTGTACCGGTTACGGTGCGGTTCCCCGCTAGTGAACAAGTGTTTAATGCGGGGTTGGGCTCTGCAGCCGTACCGGGTAATCTGCGTGGTTATTTGCACGTGCATCGCCGGTTAGGGCGTTTGCCACTTAAAGACGTGCTGGCTCCGGCAATGCAGTTGGCGCGCGAAGGGCTCGTGTTGAATGCCCATCAAGGCTATTTTTTGGATTTATTGCGACCGATCATGACCTGACGCCGACAGGGCGCGAGCTGTTTCAACCTGATAACAGCTATCTGACGCCCGGTGATCGCTTTGCCAATCCGGGATTGGCGGCCTTTTTCGAAATTTTACCCAGCGATGGCGAACGCGAATTTTATGAAGGCGCTATCGCGCGGCGTATTGTCGAGGATATGCAGGTTGGGCAAGGGCTGATCACTTTGGAGGATTTGTCGACGTATCAGGTCATAGAACGCGCGCCTCTTAAAATGGCCTATCGCGATTTTCTACTATTGACTAATCCGTCCCCCTCGTTCGGCGGTGCCCTAGTGGCGTTATCGTTGCAATTATTGGAAGCGCAAGACATCGGTGCCTTGGAATTTGGTTCTGCCCAGCATCTGTGCTTTTTGGCAGCGGTGATGCAGGAAGTGGATGAGCTGCGTGCCCAGGGTTATCTGACGACAGCGGAATTCGACAGCGATAAGCTGGCCGAAGGTCATCAACGTGTGTTGCGCACGGCTTCCGGCGGCACCACTCAGCTGAGCGTTTGTGATGCAGAGGGCAATGTGGCCAGCATGACGACATCCAACGGCGAAGGCTCAGGATATATCGTACCGAGCACCGGGGTAATGCTAAACAATATGCTGGGCGAAGACGATCTGCATCCACACGGCTTCCATGCTACCTCGCCGGGTGTGCGGGTGGCCTCCATGATGGCGCCGTCAATTTTGCTGCATGATGATCGGGTACAGCTGGTGTTGGGTAGTGGCGGCAGCAAGCGCATCCGCACAGCGTTATTGCAAGTGCTTAGCCATGTGATTGATTTCGGTACGGGAATCGAAGACGCCATCAAAAAACCCCGTCTGCACTGGGACGGTCAATGCCTGCAAATAGAACCCGCAGTTCAGGAGCAGGCCCTGGCCGCGCTGGAAGCACGTTGGCCGCTTAATCGCTGGCCGGTTCAGGATGTCTACTTCGGCGGTGTTAACGCCGTTGCGCCGGTTGGTGTTGCAGGGGCGGATGCGCGCCGGGGTGGCAACGCTCGGGTACTCTAAGCGGATTCACACGGTTTCTTGCCCCCTTCTTGATGGCGATCCATAATCACATTTTGTTTATTTGACAGACTCAGCGTAAAAATCAACATGACCACCGGGCTATTCCCCCTTTTAGAAACTATTGATATTCCTGCCGATTTGCGCAAATTGCCGGAATCCAAGCTGATCCCTCTGGCGGACGAGTTACGCGAATTTGTCATTCAGTCGGTAGCCAAAACCGGCGGCCATTTTGCCGCAAATCTCGGCACTGTCGAGCTAACCATCGCATTGCACTATTTATTCAATACGCCTGAAGATCGACTGGTCTGGGATGTGGGCCATCAAACCTATCCGCACAAAATCCTGACCGGACGCCGCAACCGCATGCACACCTTGCGTCGCAAAGGGGGCGTGGCAGGGTTTCCCAAACGTGACGAAAGCCCTTACGATACTTTCGGCGTTGGTCATTCCAGTACCTCCATCAGTGCTGCCCTGGGAATGGCGGTAGCTGCTGAGCGGACCGGCAGTGACCGCAAAGTAGTGGCTATTATCGGCGATGGTGCCATGACCGCTGGGATGGCGTTTGAAGCGCTCAACAACGCCGGCCACTCAAAGTCCAACCTGCTGGTCATCCTGAACGACAATGAAATGTCCATTTCCCCAAATGTAGGGGCTTTATCGACCTATTTGACCAAGTTGATGTCGGGGCGAATTGTGACCAGCGTGCGCGAGAGTGGTAAGAAAGTGCTCAGCCACATGCCGCCGCCCATGTGGGAAATGGCGCGCCGCGCGGAGGAGCACGTGAAAGGTTTAGTGACCCCCGGCACGCTGTTCGAAGAGATGGGCTTTAATTATTTCGGTCCGATTGACGGCCATGATTTGCCTACTTTGCTGGAAACCCTGCATAACCTGAGAGCGCTTAAAGGCCCGCGAATCCTGCACATCATGACGCGCAAAGGTAAGGGCTACAAATTGGCGGAAGAGGGACCGGTTACTTATCATGCTGTCAGTGTCTTCGACCCCGCCCGCGGCATGGCGCCCAGCAAAGCCGATAGCAGCCTGACCTACACCCAAGTATTCGGCGAGTGGCTATGTGATATGGCAGAACAGGATGAACGGCTTACTGCGATCACCCCGGCTATGCGGGAAGGCTCTGGACTGGTTAAATTTGCGCAGCGGTTTCCTAACCGTTATTTTGATGTGGCAATTGCTGAACAGCATAGTGTTACATTGGCCGCTGGTATGGCCTGCGATGGCTTGAAGCCGGTAGTGGCCATTTACTCTACATTCTTGCAACGCGGTTACGATCAACTGATTCATGACGTCGCTTTGCAAAATTTACCGGTCTTATTCGCCATCGACCGGGCCGGCTTGGTGGGTCCTGATGGACCGACTCATGCCGGCAGTTTCGATATCAGCTTTTTGCGCTGTATCCCCAACCTGGTGATTATGGATCCCGCCGACGAAAATGAATGTCGGCAAATGCTTTATACCGGGTTTCAGCTGGACCAACCCAGTACTGTCCGTTATCCACGTGGCAAGGGGCCGGGGGTGGCTATAGTCAAGGATATGGAGGCACTACCCATCGGGCAAGCCGAGTTGCGCCGACAGGGCAAAGACATGGCCTTACTCGCCTTCGGTAACATGGTCGGAGTAGCCGAAGCAGTAGCGGAACGCATTGACGCCACCGTGGTGAATATGCGGTTCATTAAACCGCTGGATCAAGACATGATCGTCCGGATAGCTTCGGAACATGAGCGGTTAGTTACCTTGGAGGAGAACGCAGTAGCCGGTGGTGCCGGCAGTGCGGTCAACGAATTTTTGGCTGCGCGCGGATTGTGATGCCGATACGCAACATCGGCTTACCCGATTGTTTTATTGGGCACGGCGAACGTGGTGAGCTGCTGGCCGAATGCGGCTTAAACGCGGAAGGGGTGCTGAGAACCTTGGAGCGTTGGGGCCGGCGAATTGCCAAAGCCGTGTGATACCCGTAATATCCAAGTGCCCAACTCGGGAATTGAAACGGCGTTGCATTGTCCAACTGGGCGTTCTGCCAATAAGAACATTATTTCCACCCAACAGGGGCATTACCGAATTTTTTTACGACCATCTCGTCAAGCGTCGCACTCAGAGGATTCAAGCGCGTGAAGTCAGCTAAGCCTTGCGTAGACACCAACGTTGTTCATATTCCGGATGTCCAAAACAGTCCCGACACCCGGCAGTTGCCGATCAACAAGGTCGGCATCAAAGACATCCGTCATCCGGTTCGGGTTAAGGATCGCAGCGGCGATGAACAACATACCATCGCCAACTTCAACATGTACGTGAATTTGCCACATAATTTTAAAGGCACGCACATGTCACGCTTTGTGGAAATTCTCAATACACAAGAACGGGAAATCACAGTCACGTCCTTCAGGGAAATGCTGGCGGAAATGACTGAACGTTTAGAAGCTGAAGCTGGACACATCGAAATGACGTTCACTTATTTCGTCAACAAAGCGGCACCCATTTCCGGTGTGCAGAGTCTTATGGATTATGAAGTGGCGCTCATCGGCGAAATCCGTGATGCCAAGCCGGTGATGAATATCAAAGTGGTGGTGCCGGTCACTAGTCTTTGTCCATGCTCGAAAAAGATTTCCCGTTACGGCGCGCATAATCAACGATCTCATGTCACGATCAACGCACGGGTAAATGGGTTCGTCTGGATTGAGGAGATCATCGAATTGGTTGAGCGAGAAGCGTCTTGTGAACTGTTTGGATTGCTCAAGCGGCCGGATGAGAAATACGTCACGGAACGCGCATACGACCAACCCCAAGTTTGTCGAAGACATGGTGCGAGACGTGGCCACTCGTCTCAACGCCGACGAGCGTATCGGCGCTTATTCCGTGGAATCGGAAAACTTCGAGTCTATCCACAATCACTCAGCTTACGCCATGATCGAACATGACAAAGAGCAACAGTCGTAGATGGCCGAATAGGCAAACCACCAGGGCTTACAAGCCCTGGTGGCAGGTAAGCCCTAACGACCCATTGCTATGATGCCGCCTGATCATCTTGCGACCTAAAGCGTGTTTCTTTCCCGTTAGCCGATAGTACACTAACCTCCAAGGGGACGCCGTTTCTGTCTAAACGCACTCGTCCCACAGCACTGCGATTGACTAATTGGCGAGGAGCCTCTCCCTCGGTTCACGGACTCTTATCCTCATTTGGCGGCGCTTGGTAAACCAGTTCAACGGCGAACGGCTGGCATATAGCCAACGATTGAGTCGGTCGAACCAAAGCAACAGTTGGGTGGGAAACTCATTCATCAACCCGCTGCAGGTAATTTGCCAGATGTCCGGGCTATTCTTACGAAAGCGGATTTTGACGTCATACATAAACGAATAGTGCACATCGCCGGACAGAATGACGAAATGCGAAGGTGTTTTCGGGTGCTTGAAGATATTAAGGATGACATTGGCGGCTCCGGGATGCGCCATCCAATTCTCTGCATCCACGGTCAATGCATGACCGAAGAAGGTAAACACGCGCTGCACGGCTTCGATCAGTTTTACTCCAAAGATCGGTGCGGCGGAAACCAACACGACCGAAGGCTCATCCATCAGTTCCTGTTGTAGGTCGGAAAGTGCTTCCCAGTCCATTAAGCCGGAGGGTTTACCGGAACCGCTTTCCGACCACCAACGTTGGGTGCGGGTATCAAGCACGACCAGTTTGGGCGCAGTAGGCACACTGTAGTGCCAGTGTTCGAATTCCAGCAAATGATCGATCAAGACATCCTGCGCTGACCCGCCGGGCTTAGCAAAACAGCGCTGCACCGCCTCCAGAAATGCGTCATCGAACTGTTGCGGTGCATTGCCCCAGGCTTGGCAAAGCCAGTACCCGATCAAGGCGTTACCGATGATGCGGCGGGAAAACGGGTGTTGATAGGCGGATTCTTCCCAACCCCGTGTCAGATTCCAGTCGTCAGTGACGTCGTGGTCGTCGAAGATCATATAGACCGGCAAATGGGCCAATGCCCGTTGTACTAGCGGCAAGGTTTCGACAAACTGTTCGATGACAGGCTGCTCTTGCCGGTACAGGTCTTGGTGTCGCGCAGCCACTTCGTTGCAGTCTATCCGGATGTGTCTCCACAACACCGGAGACCAGATCAGCAAATACATGGCCAGCACTTCGGCCAAGGTGATCAGATGATTATGCGCCGAGGCCGTCGTAAAGATCGGTTTGCGGACCCCTCCAAAGAAGCGTTCATGGAGATAGCGGTTGGCTTCATTCTTAGGGAGTAGATTCTCTCGTCGGTAATAACAGAATTCACTGCTGTACAGCGCCTTACTGTCATTCACCGCCGCCCCTTCCAGCGACTCTGGGTACAGTCCCAAAAAAGCGATAGCCTGATGAATAGCCGACAGCATGGGTCCGGCCACGTCGTCGGCGTAGATCTGATCGCCGGACATGATCAGCAAAGCCGGTCGATTGTATATGTCCGTGACCGTCTCGGCCAACACGTCGTCGACCCGCGCCAGGGCGTCGGCACTGGGGTGATGAGGTTTGCGGCAGGAGCCGTGGAGCAGATCATCCAGCCGGGTTTTCAATACGAAACTGGGACGGGTTTCACCATCGTACAGCAGATGCGGCAGCAGTTCCGCCAATCCCTGCTCGCCCTTTGGCTCAACCACACGCAGGTCATATTCTAATCTGCAATCGGTAGGAAGCGGTTGCTGCGGGCAGTAATCGATCAGGTGAACGAAAGCCTGCTCACCAATGCGGATGCGGTGCGCCTCACCACTCACTGTGCAGATGCCGATTTGCACCTCTGACCGATACAGCGCAAAGCTTGCTTGCAATGGCCGACTGGTGACCAGCCACAGCACTACTTGTTCGGGGGTAAGGCGCCTGATGATTGGCCCGGCAATCACTAGCGGCAAATCTGAATCGTAGGTAACCGGTTCACCCTTTGACTTATCGATAGGTGTTCAGGCCGGATAGGCCGATAGCGATAGACAACAAAAAAGCCCGCACTAAAGCGAGCTTTTTTGTGATGTTCGGATAGCTTTGAGCTGGTCTATGGTGCCGAGGAGAGGACTTGAACCTCCACTGGGTTTCCCCAACTAACACCTGAAGCTAGCGCGTCTACCAATTCCGCCACCTCGGCTTTCACATCGCACCAGCGAAGCTTTATAGCTGGGCAACTATACGACCCGCATAAACGGCTGTCAATTTTTTCGCCGATATTCGGTTATGATGACCAAAT
>JAAUQA010000185.1 GCA_012032855.1 Candidatus Competibacteraceae bacterium | reverse complement strand
TAACTAACGCGTCCGGTTCGATCTGACCACTAAAGTGGGCTGACCAACCAAGGTCTGCAAGTGTGATCTCTGTCATTAGATATATTTGTGCTATGGATTGCAATTAAGAATAACAATAATTCTCATTAGTTTTATTTACATTTTCACGTTTAAGTGCGTTTATTGTGACTAATTTTGCGCCATAAAAAAGCGCAAATGAAATATTGTGCTATTTTTAAATGGTGCTCTGCAACAGAACGACGTTTAATCGCAATGTCAACAACTTTGGTACTTGGGATCGGTAATACCTTGTTAAGCGATGAAGGGGTCGGTGTTCATGTCGTCCACTATCTGCAGCGACATTATCCGAATTTACCGGACGTAACCTACCTGGATGGCGGTACGCTCAGCTTCACATTAGCAGACCCAATCGCTGAAGCGGAAAATCTAATCGTGATTGATGCGGCCCGTTTAGATGCCGAACCAGGCGCGATGCGCATTTTTCGTCGATGCCGATATGGACCTGTTTCTGGGAACCGGGAAACTGAGCGTTCATGAGGTGGGTCTGGCGGATCTCATCGACATTGCCCGCTTAACCGAGACGCTGCCGGTTAGACGCGTACTGGTTGGTATCCAGCCGCTACAATTCGGCTGGGGTGATCAACCCAGCCCATCGGTGGCTGCGGTTATTCCCGAAGCGGCTTCGCAAATACTGCATATGATTCAAACTTGGCGGGGGACTGGCGTGCTATGTTGTTGACCTGCGTCATTTCAGTTAACGCCAGCCCCGGCATAGGGTGGAAGCTGGCGCATCTATCGAGAGCAAGTGCATGAGTGGTCTTGAAGACATCAAGGTACGTTTAGAAGGGGCTGCGGAGGAGCGTACTGAAAACGCGTTGCCCTTATTGCACGAAATACGCCATGCCCTAGCACTGCTGCTGGAGACCGGCGAAGCAACAGTAATCGATTTGCGCAGTTTGCCCTTGGGTGCGATGGATGCACAACAACTGCTCCAGGTATTAGGCCGGGGAGAGATCCAAGCACAATTGGATAGCCTGGGTAAAAGCTTTATCCAAGAAACCGGCATTCCGGGTGTGTGGTTTATCGAACATTTCAATGCCGAAGAACGATTGGTAGGTCAATCGATTGAAGTCACCTTTATTCCCACCATTCTGAAATCTCAACCGGAAGACGTTCGCCGGGGGCTTTTAAGGCTATCCGCTCAATTAGAAGAATAACGGCGTTAATCAACCCCATTCAGTGAGGAGACAAGAGTAATGAGTCATTCGCACAACTGATGAACCGATCACCAAAGAAAAGGCGATGTTAATACACAATCGTTCCGCGCATACGCCACCAAACGTATCATCCGGGAGAACGCGATATGTTCAATAAAACCTTAGGCGAAAGCCTATTCGAGCGAGGAGTCAGCCGCCGCGGCTTTCTCAAATACTGCACCGCGCTCGCCTCTATTATGGCGCTACCACCAAGTTCGGTACCCGCCATCGCCGCCGCGCTGGAGAAAGCCGGAAAACCCTCGGTGATTTGGCTGGAATTTCAAGCCTGCACAGGCTGCACCGAGAGCCTGACGCGTTCTCACGCACCAACCTTGGAAGATCTGATCTTCGACGCCATCTCCCTGGATGCCCATGACACCCTGCAGGTTGCTGCCGGCCATGCTGCGGAAGAAGCCCGTCAGCAAGCAATGAAGGATAACTGGGGCAACTATCTGTTGTTGGTGGATGGCTCCATACCGCTCGGTAATCCAGGTTACTCGACCATCGGTGGAGTCAGCAACGTGGAGATGTTGAAAGAAACTGCAAAAGGCGCCGCTGCGGTGGTCGCAATCGGCAGTTGCGCTGCATTCGGCGGGTTGCCAATGGCCGATCCGAACCCGACCGGGGCCGTTTCAGTGGCGGATTTGGTGAAGGACAAGCCCGTCATCAACGTTCCCGGCTGTCCCCCGATTCCGGTGGTGATCACCGGTGTACTGGCCCATTATCTAACGTTCGGCACGATTCCCGAACTGGATGTGCACAACAGGCCGATGGCCTTTTTCGGCCAGACTATCCATGACCGCTGCTATCGGCGACCCTTCTATGAGAAAGGCTGGTTTGCGGAAAGCTTCGATGATGAGGGTGCCAAGAAAGGCTGGTGCTTGTACAAACTCGGTTGCAAAGGTCCGATTACCTACAACGCCTGTGCCACTACCAAGTGGAACGACGGGGTCAGCTTCCCGATCGAATCCGGTCATCCTTGCCTGGGCTGTTCGGAACCCGGTTTCTGGGATAAGGGCAGCTTCTATCAAGCGCTTGCCCAAGGCGACTGGGGCACTGGTGCCGGTTTGGGAACAGCCGCCGCTGTCGGGGTAGCAGCCGGTGTGGGAGCCGCACTGGCAGCACGCAGCAAGCAGAAGAAAATACAGGAGGAGAAGGTATGAACCTGTTAGATTTCGCCCGCGGCCCCGGCTTGCAATGGGCGTTTATGATTTTGGTGTTCGGTATCTTGTGGCGTTTGTGCGGCGCTTTGTTAATTGCCCGTCGCCTCAAACTATCCGCGCCTCGGCGCGTTGACACTTGGATGCTCGGCTTGAAAGCCATCGAAACCCGCTCCTGGCCGCTGGAAGAATTCCACAAAGTTATCCGGTTTCAACATTACTCCGGTTATCTCTGGCATATCTGTTTCTTTATCGTGGTGCTTTTCTTTCAGCCTCATATTCTCTTTTTCGAAGGTTTATTGGGGATCTCTTGGCCCGGTTTGCCGAATGACGTCATCTTGGTGGTGGGCGCTATTGCCGTTGCCACATTATTCGTGTTGTTGATTCGGCGAATGACCCATCCGGTGTTGCGCAAAATTTCCAACGCGGATGATTACATCAGTATCGTGGTGACCACTTTGCCCTTGGTCACCGGCTTTATGGCGCTTTCTCATCTCGGACCACGTTACGAAACCATGCTGGCTTTGCACATATTGAGCGTTGAATTGCTGATGGTCTGGTTCCCGTTCGGGAAATTGATGCATGCCATCTTGGCATTCCCCTCACGGTTCCAAATCGGTGCGTCCTTCGGGCGTAGGGGGGTAAGGGCATGAGCCTCAATCAAGCCAGTTTCGATGAGTTCCGGGGCATCATTCGGGAGTTAGGCGATACCGTCCAACCGGTGGAAGGTTTAACCGACGACGAACGGGTGCGGCGCGCTAAGAATGTCATGTTGACTCGGGTCCATTCCGCTACCGCTATGGATTTGGAAACCTGCATTCATTGCGGTATGTGCGCTGAAGCTTGCCACTTTTACGCGCAAACCAAAGATCCCAAATACACCCCGATTCTCAAAGTCGAACCGCTGCGACGCGTTTACCGCCGGGAATTGGGTCCGCAGCGATGGTTGTATCGGCTGTTCAGTCGCGATATCACCGCCAAGATGCTGGAGGAATGGCAGGAGCTAGTATACGACTCGTGCACCGAGTGCGGTCGCTGCAGCATGATCTGCCCGATGGGTATTAATGTGTCGGCGATGATCGGCATCGTCCGCCAAGCGGTGGCCGAAGCCGGGTATATGCCTGATGAACTGCGCGCCGTGGAAAAAGAGCAGAAAGAAAAGGGCACGACATTCGGCGTAGGCCCGCTACAGCTCAAGGAAACCTTGGAGAGAATGCGGGAGAATGGGGTGGATGTATCGGTCGACAAGGACAAGGCTGACGTGATGGTGCTGATTTCCGGATACGGCATCAACATCACCGAAGATGCGTTGATCGCGACCGTTAAGATCATGAATCATCTCGGGATCAATTGGACCATCCGCACTGACGCCTATGAATGCGCTCACTTCGGCATGTTGTCGGGTCGTGAAGAAACCCTGCGTAATTCTACCCTGCGGGTAGCCGATGCCGCCGTCGCCTGTGGGGCCAAAACTGTAGTGACCGGTGAATGTGGTTATGGGTACACGGCGCTGCGTTGGGAAGGCGCACGCCGCTATGGTAAATCATTGCCGTTCGAGGTTCTTTCTATCTCCGAGTTCTTAGGCCGCGAGCTGAAAATGGGCCGCCTGCGCTTGAAAAAGTCACGACAGAAACAGACCGTTACGATACATGACCCCTGCAAAGTGGGTCGGATCGGTGGCGTGTTTGAGGAGCCTCGGGCATTACTCAACGCGCTGGGCGTCGAAATCCGCGAAATGGCCGATCCAGTTCAGACCAATTGGTGTTGCGGCGGCGGCGGCGGCGTATTTCTGATCAACCGAGCAGCTCCTTTGCGTCAAGCGGCGTTTGAAAGCAAGCGTAGCGCGGTAGTTAACACAGGTGCTGAAGCGGTGATGGTGTCTTGCGACAGTTGCCGGATGACCTTCGAAATCGGCAAAGCCAATGCCCATTGGGAAATGCCTATCGAAAGTTTAGTCGTCATGGTGGGCGAGCATTTGGCGGACCAATAAGCGCTGTTGGTATACCCCGAACTGCTAACCGATTAACCGGAAAACAATTATGAATACAAGAGTTGTTGTCGATCCGATTACCCGTATCGAAGGCCATCTGCGCATCGAAGCCCAGATGGATGGCGATACAATTGCGCAAGCGTACTCGTCGGGCACGATGGTGCGCGGTTTGGAAATCATTCTGCGCGGTCGCGACCGCGCGACGCCTGGGCGTTCGCGCAACGCATCTGCGGCGTGTGCACCTTAGTGCACGGCATCGTGTCGGTGCGTGCGGTCGAGGATGCTCTGAAGTATGAGATTCCACCGAATGCGCAATTGATTCGCAATTTAATGATCGCGGCGCAATACGTTCACGATCATGTGATGCATTTCTACCATTTGCATGCCCTGGATTGGGTGGACGTGGTGTCCGCGTTGAGCGCCGATCCGAAAGCGACCGCTGAATTGGCCCAATCGCTGAGTAGTTACCCCCGCTCCTCCCCCGGCTACTTCTCGGACATGAAAAAAAAGCTGCAGCAGTACGTGGAAGCCGGTCAACTAGGCATTTTCGCTAAAGCGTATTGGGGGCATCCGGCTTATAAACTGCCTCCTGAAGCCAATCTCATGGCGGTAGCGCATTACTTGGATGCACTCGCTTGGCAACGTGATGTAGCCAAGCTGCACACCATTTTCGGTGGTAAAAACCCCCATCCCAACTTTCTGGTCGGCGGCGTACCGGGGCCGATTGACATCAACTCCGATTCGGCGCTCAACGCCAAACGGCTATCCCAAGTGCAGGACATTATCAATCAGATGCGGACCTTTGTAGATCAGGTCTATGTGCCCGATACACTGGCGGTGGCGAGTTTCTACAAGGACTGGGGTGGTCAGGGCGAAGGCTTGGGGAACTTCATGACCTACGGTGATTTTCCGGAGAAAGGGATGAGCGACCCGAGCAGCTATCTGATTCCGGCCGGGGTGATTCTCAACCGCGATTTATCGACCATTCATCCGGTGGATATGCACGATTCGAGTGAAATTCAGGAATTCGTCGCGCATTCCTGGTACGACTACAAAGATGGTAAAGAGAAAGGATTGCATCCTTACGATGGTGAAACCGAACTCAATTATACCGGTCCGCAGCCGCCCTATGAGCAGCTGGATGTTGATCAGTCCTACTCATGGTTGAAATCGCCACGCTGGAAGGGTAAATCCATGGAAGTCGGCCCGCTAGCTCGGGTGCTGATGCTGTATGCCACTGGTCATGCGCAAACCAAGGAGTTGGTAGAGATGACTTTGAACACGCTGGACGTTCCGGTCGGGGCTTTGTTCTCGACCTTTGGGGCGGACTGCGGCGCGTACCCTGGAAACCAAGATCCTCGCCGATACCATGCAAACTTGGTACAACACGCTAGTCGCCAACATCAAAAGTGGCGATACCAAAACCTTTAACGAAGTGCTTTGGGAACCTTCCAGTTGGCCTCGCCAAGCCAAGGGAGTGGGTTACATGGAAGCACCGCGTGGCGCACTGGCCCATTGGATCGTGATCGAAGACGGCAAGATCGCTAATTATCAGGCCGTTGTACCCAGCACCTGGAATGCCGGTCCGCGCGATGCTAACGGTCAAGCTGGCGCATATGAGGCGGCGTTGCAGGGGCATAAATTGCATGATCCCAAGCAACCGATTGAAATTCTGCGCACCATACACAGCTTCGATCCTTGTATCGCCTGTGCGGTACATTTGACCGATCCGGAAGGCGAAGAGTTAATTTCTGTAAAAGTGCGTTAATTTCTCAGTAAACTGACAACTGAGTAAGGGACTTGGCAAAGCCAAGTCCTTTTTTTTATGGCTCCGGAGCAATGGGCAACTTGGGAGTATCACGGGCATCCGGCCAAGGCGTGAAGGGAAAGGGCAGCACTTCAGTATCGAAAGTGAGGAATCGCCAAATCTGATAAACGAAAATGCTCAAATTTCGGCCGAACTCCAATAATCGGCGATTGGTTTTCCAGTCAATAACAGGCTGAACCACTGGAATACAGCAGTTGCCAACATGAGAATCTCCGCTAAATTGTAAATCAACATGAACAGCAGCATGTATAGCGCACGTAGCCAAGTGCGGCGCTCACTCAATGGTTTTTTGCCAGGATCATCGGCCATTTTGTAAAACCTCTCCGCAATCATCTAAAAGTATATTGTACGCGCCATGAGGCTCATTATATGCGAACGCTGTATAGGCATGGCGGTCTGATACAGCGAGAGTCAGTACCGGTGAGGCACACAATGT
>JAAUQA010000184.1 GCA_012032855.1 Candidatus Competibacteraceae bacterium | reverse complement strand
GAACTGGAAGGTCAGTGCAGCTTCCGGGATTTGCAACATAGTCTCCTCGGAGGCTGCGGCATAGATGGCATTTTGGTCGCTGGTTGCGTTAGCCGCAGTGTTGATGATACCGAACAAGACACTCTGGTCTTCGGTCGGGGCCAGTTCCTTGGGTGAGAACATGAACATCGGCACGGTGCACAGACTCACTACGATCCACACCAGATACACTGCCGGGCGCGCCTTGAGCGTTCCGCCCAGCGCATGACCGTAGGCATTGCGCAGATTATCAAAACGCCGGTTGAGCCAGCCTGTCAGGCCGCGCTCCTCATCTTGCGCGCTGCGTAGCAGATTCGCCGCCATTACCGGCGACAGCGTCAGTGCGACAATGCCCGGAGATGGCCCACCGCACCCGCCAGGGTGAAGGCGAACTCGCGAAACAGCGCGCCGGTCAAGCCGCCTTGCAAACCGATCGGCACATATACGGCAATCAGCGTGACGGTCATCGCAATGATCGGCCCGACCAGTTCGCGCGCGCCGAGGAGGGCGGCTTGGTATGGCGTGCGCCCTTCGCGCAGATGCCGTTCGACATTCTCGACCACGACGATGGCGTCGTCGACAACCAGACCGACCGACAATACGATGGCGAGCAGGGTGAGCAGATTCAACGTGAAGCCGAATAACTGCATCAGAAAAATACCGCCGATCAACGATACCGGAATCGCCAGGACCGGCACCAGCACCGAGCGCACCGAACCCAGGAACAGGAAGATCACCACGATCACGATGAGCAGCGTATCGATCAGCGTGCCGGTCACCTCGTGGATGGCATCGCTGACGTACTCGGAAGCGTCGTAGCCGATACTGGCATCAAGTCCTGCAGGTAGATCACGCTGGATCTGGGCGAGCTCCGCGCGAACACCGTTCATGACCTCAATGATATTGGCGTTCGGCTGGGGAAACACGCCAGCGAATACGGCAGTCTGCCCCGAGTAACGCACCAGCGTGTCATAGTCCTCAGCGCCCAATTCGACGTCGGCAATGTCTCGCAACTGCACGATGGTGTCATCCTTCCGGTAGACCACCAGTTGCCGAAACTCCTCGGCGCTGCGCACATCGGTGTTAGCCGCAAGATTAACCTGCACCAATGAGCCCTTGGTGCTGCCGATGGCGGCCAGATAATTGTTGGCGGCCAGAGCATCGCGCACTTGCGAGGCGCTGATGTGCAACGCCGCCATGCGCTCGGGCTTCAACCAGATGCGCATGGCGAAGGTGCGGGCACCGAAAATTTCGATCCGTTGCACACCCGTGACCGCCGCCAAGCGGGGCTGTATCACCCGGGTGAGGTAGTCGGTGATCTGTTCCTGCGAGAGAATTTTGGAGGAGAAGCTGAGATACGCCGCGGCAAATTCCGAATCCGCCGATTGCACGCTGATGGCGGGCACCTCAGCTTCCGCAGGCAGCTCATTGCGGACTTGGTCGACCTTGGAGCTGATGTCGGCCAGCGCCTTGGTCGAGTCATAGTTGAGTTTGAGCCGGGCAGTGATAATTGAGATACCCTGCAGGCTCTTGGATTCCACATAATCGATGCCTTCCGCCGCGCCGATGGCTCGCTCCAGCGGGGTCGTGATAAATCCGCGCACCAGCTCCGCGCTGGCGCCTACATAGACGGTCGAGATCTGCACCATGGCGTTCTCGCTGCGCGGATATTGGCGCACACTCAGCGAATTCCAGGCTTGTAGGCCAGCGATGACGATCACCACATTGACGACAATAGCCAACACCGGGCGGCGAATAAACAGATCGGTGAAGCTGTTCATGGCGGCTTGCTTTAGGTGTCAGCGGGTTGCGGATCGAGCTTGGGCGTCGGCGCCAGTGCGTTGTCGATCACTACCGCCGTGCCCGAACGCAGCTTGAACACGCCCGTGGTGACCACGCTATCACCGGGCTTCAGACCGTCGACAACGTCGACAAAGTCGCCGCGCGCCCTACCCAGGCGCACGAACTGCTGGCGCAGCACGCGCTCGGTTTCACCGCTTTGCTCATTCTGGTGCTCTTCGATGACGAATACCGAATCACCGTAGGGCGCGTAAAGCACCGAGGTCGCCGAGATGGCCAGCACAGTTTGCTTGTCCGGCAGTACCACTTCGACGGTGGCGAACATGCCGGCCCGCAATTGTTCACCGGCGTTCCCGATCAACGCCTGCACGCGCACATTGCGCGTGACCGGATCGACTTCGGGACTCACGGCGGTAATTTTCCCCCCAAAGATCTCACCCGGCGCCGCATCGGCGGTGAGACGCACCTGCATGCCGTTGCGCAACAATGGGATCTGCTGCTGCGGCACCGAGAAATCGACGTGGATCGGGTCCAGTGTCTGCAGCGAGACGATCGGGTCGCCTTCACTCAGGATCTGGCCGAGGTTGACCTGCCGCAGGGCCAGACGGCCAGCAAATGGTGCGCGGATCGTCTTTTTCGCGATCAAGGTGCGTATATTCTCGACCTGAGCGAACGCCTCCTTAGCCTGGGCATCGGCAGTGTCGATATCGGCCCGCGAGACCAGTTTGCGCGCGCTTAGGTCACGGGTGCGGGTGAGGTTGGCCTTGGCCAGAGCAGCTGCCGCCTCGGCCGAAGCGAGCTGGGCCTCCTCGCTGGAGGTATCGAGCTGCACCAGCACGTCGCCTGCGTTCACCGCCATACCGGACTCGAAGGCGATGCGCGTGATCCGGCCCACGATCTCCGCGCCTACCGTCACCCCTTGCACCGCTGAAAGGGTACCAATAGCGGATATCGACTGCTCCCATTGCTCGGCACGAACTGTCATGGCAGTAACGGTCTCCGGTGGCGGCATCATATTGGCGCCGGCCTCGGTCATGGCCGCGAATTGACCCAGCTTGGCATACACGATGGCGCCAACCACGATGGCGACGCAAAGGGCCGTCAAAAACAGTTTCTTCAGCATGACAATGTTACCTGCAGGGATTCATCGACACAGGTGCCAAGGATGTTATTCCTGGAATATTCGGCTATTTCCAACCGCACGCAAGTGGCATAGGGGGTATGCTCACTTCGCACTGCAGTCGCCGGCATCGAAAACTCGGCGAATCGAGACTTGCGTATCCATAGTCTATAAGTGGGTCGAATGAAATATCACCACTTCGACACTTTATTTTAAGTTTCATCCCACCCTCGTCGACAACGACCAGGATATGCCGTTACGTTTACTTGACGTGGTTCTCGACGGCAAGTCCGGCCCAGCAAAAGCGTAGATCATGGCTAGGACTGGCAACAAACTTCACCAACGGGCAGCTTTACCGGCTCGAAATTCTCAAATCATTAGCAGGGATTATGTACGGGATTATGTTTCGCGCTTATGTCACCCGGCGGAGATTTTGTTTCAAATGTTTCAGAGCAAAAGGCGAGATAGTTCTTAGCCTGAGCTTGTTGAGCAACAAGCGAATCGCGTATCTCGCCCGAATCAACGCATATTTGTTCTACTGAACACAAACAAAGTCTGCTCGCAGCGCATCAGCTCGTTGCCAACTGACGAACCGGCCGCACCTCCACGCTGCCCACGCGAGCCGATGGAATCCGTGATGCCGCCTGGACCGCCTCGTTAAGATCTCGGGCATTGATCAGATAAAACCCGGCTAATTGCTCTTTGGTCTCGGCAAATGGACCGTCGGTCACCGACACTTTGCCGTTGCGGACCCTTACCGTGGTAGCGGTATGCACGGATTCCAAAGCTTCAGCGGCAAGCAGCCGCCCGCTCTTGCCCAAAGTCTCGGCGTAACTGTGACATTCGGTATCCTGGGGACTTTCCGGCAGAGCGTGCAACTCATCTTCCGCGCAGTAGATCAGGCAAAGATATTTCATGGGTCGCTCCACATTACATTAGCGAATAAGGCCACATGAACGGATAACGTTCACGATTCCAGGTTAATCATCCACGATACGCCGAAGCGGTCGGTCACCACGCCGAAGCGGGGTGACCAGAAGGTTTCGGCCAATGGCATTTTCACCTGCCCGCCTTCGCCCAAAGCGGCGAAAAGCCGATCGGCATGCCCGCTATCCACGACCGAGATCGACAACGAAAAACCCTGAAAACCTTTCTGCTAAGGGTCACAGCCATCAGAGGCCATCACCGTGGTATCGGCAATACGCAGACTCGCGTGCATAATTTTGTTGTCCCAGTCAGGCGGAATCATCTCCGGGGGCGTCGGATCGGGACTGTCCTTGAAACGCATAAGCATCTCCACTTCGGCATCCAGCGCGCCACGATAAAATTCGATTGCCTCTTCACAGCAGCCGTTGAAAAACAGATAGGCTTGGACTTGCATGACATCTTCTCCTCAGGGTTTCGGGAAGCACAATTTGCTGACCGTGTGTACAGTTACCCATAGTCGATCGGATGCCATGAAATCGACAATTCGCTCGTCGGCCGCGAGATAATGATTTCAGTCCGCCAGTTCACGCAGCCTGCGTTCGATAAAACGGCGCTCGGGCTCCTGCCGCATGAGGCCGAGGGCGCGTTTATAGGCGACTTGAGCATCCGCGTTGCGCCCCAGCCGTCGGCACAGGTCCGCCCGCGCCGCATGGGCCCAGTGGTAGTCTGTCAGATCACCGCGCGTCAACAGTGCGTCGATCAGTGTCAGTCCTGCCGCAGGCCCATCACGCATGGCTATCGCCACGGCCCCGGTTCAAGGCAACCACCGGTGATGGATCGACCCGTACCAATACGTCATACAAGCCGACAATTTGCTCCCAATCCGTCGTCGCTGCACTAGGTGCCTCGACATGCACCGCCGCGATGGCCGCCTGCAGGGTATACGGACCAAATCGGCGCGACACCAACGCCCGTTCCACCAGCGCCGCTCCTTCCTCAATCTGATTGCGGTTCCACAGCGAGCGGTCCTGCTCGTCCAGGAGAATCAGCTCACCCGCCGGTGTGGCGCGCGCCGCGCGCCGCGAATCGTGCAGCAGCATCAGCGCCAGCAGACCCAGTGCCTCAGGTTCTGGCAGCAACTCAATCAGCAGCCTGCCCAGGCGAATCGCCTCGCCGGAGAGATTGGGCTGCGTCAGCGACGCACCCGATGAAGCAGAGTAGCCCTCATTGAAAACCAGGTAGATCACCCGCAGCACATTGTCTAGTCGGTCTGCCAGTTCAACCGGCATCGGCACCTGATAGGGAATGCGCGCATCGCGGATCTTCACCTTGGCGCGCACGATGCGCTGGGCCAGCGTCGGTGGCGCAGTCAGAAAAGCGTGCGCAATCGCCTCGGTCGTCAAATCACACACCTCGCGCAACGTGAGTGCGACTTGGGCATCAGCCGACAGAGCAGGGTGGCAGCAGGTAAAAATCAGCCGTAGGCGGTCGTCTTCCACGCTCTCATCGTCCCATTCATGATCATCGCTAGCGAGGTCGATGTGGTCGGCCACATCGTCGAGCGCGTCGAAGCGAGTATGACGGCGGATGCTGTCGATAGCCTTGAAGCGACCGGTCGATACCAGCCAGGCACGCGGATTGGCGGGTAGCCCATCGCGTGGCCATTGTTCGAGTGCAGTCCGGAAAGCGTCGTGCAGCGCCTCCTCAGCGAGCTCGAAATCGCCCAGCAACCGGATCAATGTGGCGAAGACGCGACGCGATTCAGTGCGATAGATTGCGTTCACTGTCGCCCGTATTTGTTCGTTGGCCTCGTCATTCACCAGTTGTGCCTGTGATTGCGGAAAGAAAAAAGGTCACAATAAAGGGTCAGGTCTTGTATTAAAATGTAATTATATTATACTGCGAATCATGTCAAGACCATTAAGAATTGAATTACCCGGCGGTTTTTATCATGTCACGTCGCGTGGAGATCGGCGTGACGATATTTTCCTTGATGATAATGACCGCCTACTCTGGCTGGACACCTTTGGTAATGTCTGCGAACGGTTTAACTGGATTTGCCATGCCTATTGTCTGATGGGTAATCACTACCACATCGTGATTGAAACCCTGGACGGTGATCTCTCTAAAGGCATGCGCCAGCTCAATGGTGTTTATACCCAGCAGTTCAATCGCAAACATGCGCGGATAGGCCATGTCTTTCAAGGTCGCTACAAAGGGATTCTGGTACAAAAGGACAGTTATCTGTTGGAGCTGAGCCGGTATGTCGTGTTGAACCCGGTGCGTGCTCAATGGATCAATGATCCCGGCGAATGGCTTTGGAGTAGTTATCGCGCCATGATTGGCGAAGCGCCCTGTCCGGACTGGTTAAACCGCGATGCACTGCTGAAGCTGTTTGGTAAGCGACGTAAGGTGGCTGCTGCTCGCTACCGTGAATTTGTGTTAGCGGGCATCAGCGCGCCCCGGATCTGGCGGGCACTGAAGAATCAAATCTATCTGGGCGACGACAAATTTGTCGAGCAGATGCAAAGGTCGATACTCTTTAACAGCAACCTCGACGAAGTACCTGGTGTTCAACATCGCCCCGTGGCCAAACCCGTGGACCATTATGTAAATCGCTTCAAGAATCGTAAAGAAGGCATGGCGCGGGCTCATCTGGAAGGGCGCCATACTCTGAAAGCGGTTGCGCAACATTTTCAAGTGCACTATTCAACCGTAAGTCGGGCGGTTAAGTTATTCGAGGCGAAAGCGAAAAAATAATCGACTAATATTGCGCTGAAAGACCTGACCCCTTTTTTTACTTTTTTATA
>JAAUQA010000183.1 GCA_012032855.1 Candidatus Competibacteraceae bacterium | reverse complement strand
CAAGAGGGGTTAAGCTTAAGATCGTTAAGCCGTTAATTCAGGGTGTTGCTTGACAGAGGCAGGGACGGTGCGCACCAGCTGTTGAATGGTTTTATTCAACGCTTCCACTCGCTTTGAGAGTTCATGAATGTCCTCATTGGTAGGGACACCCAATCGATTTAATGCACGAGCTACGCGTTTTTGAAACGCCTGCTCCAGCTTATCCATTTGATCAGTCGCTTTTTCTCTGACTTCTTCAACCTTGTCTTTGACTCGTTCGACTTTCTGGCCGGCTTTTTTCATAGTTTGTGTTTCGAATTCTTCGCCCTCGCTGACCAAGATGTCAAACAACCTGCCACCTTCTTGTTGGGCAACCGTGAAAGCACCCAACCCAGCTAGCCAAATTTGACTAGCGGTATTCATGACGACATTGACCGTTTCGCCTTGACTGGCTTCATCTTGAAGTTTAGCTGTCATTGTATCATGCCTTTTATGCTATCTCGCTATTATACGGGGGAACCCATTAAAATCAGTATTTTAACAATGGAGTTATACTGGGATTATTCTAATAATCTTGTTTAGAGCAAACACACTAAACTGCTATGATGTAACTATTCAGGATAATAACGGTTTTTATGGTTGGAACGGGCCTAATCAGCTCGGTTATTTTTGTGTTTTTCCTACAATTGATGACAGCGCGCTTTTGTTGCCATTGTACATTGTTTTAGTGTCAATGGCGTTACAGGCTTTCAGTGACGGCAGGGCACCTAACGGGATCAAGTGTCATTTAACGCCTCTCTAAAGGGCAGGGTGGCGAAACGCACTAACTGATTGCGGCGGATCTCCCACTGTACTTGCACGCCATCCAGCAGGGCGGCATACCGTTCGAACGGACCTTGAATATCGCGGCCCCAGGCATAGCGGCGACCATTCAAAGCGCCTGTGTTCGGATTAGGACGTATCTGTACCGCCGGTTGGGCACGACCGCGAATGCGGATCTCTTCGACGCGCAAACCATCCTGAACCAGTTGTGCGGCCACATGACTGGCCCGGATAAGACTAGCTTTAATATCAGGGTGTGACGTAGTCATAGTTTGGCTCCTCATTCGCCTAAGTTTTGTGAAGCTATTCTTATTAAAATCAGATAATTATCGTTTTTTTTGGTGATAATGTATCAAGATTGTCAAAAGTGTCCGATTGGGTATAATATTATCTGTCTTTAAAGACCATGATAACCCGTACGGGTTGTTGTCAATGCTTTGATTGTAAATTTTTCTTTTTTATTTTAATCAGATAGTTAATATTATTTATGGCAAGTAACAACTCGGTATTTGACAAAAATGTTTCCCATTTGGGATTGGGTGAACGCATCCGTTTGGTGAGGAACGGCCTCTCGCGGGATGATTTCAGTGCTGCTATCGGTGTTGCCCGCAACACGCTGATGCGCTATGAAAGAGGGGAAAGATGTCCTGACGCCGAATTTTTATATCGGATTTGTCAACGCTATGCGGTCAATCCGGAGTGGCTATTACTCGGTACCGAACCGGTTGGGAATAGCTCATTGCTGACACCGGAGAGCGGTAACAAATTGCACGAGGAGTTCGCGCTGGTACCGCTATATAGCGTCGAAGTTTCGGCGGGGTATGGCGCAGCTATCGAACAAGAACAGCCGCAAACGCGATTAGCGTTCCGGCAAGATTGGCTTAAAGAGATGGGGTTGCAAATAGAAAAAGTGGTTGCAGTAATGGCCGGTGGCGATTCTATGTCGGATACCCTCCATGATGGCGATGTACTGCTGGTCGATACACAACAACGTCAGGTCATCAGTGACGCCATTTATATCTTGAGGCAAAGCGAATTACTGTATGTAAAACGCTTGCAACGCTTGCTTGATGGGTCATTGCGGATTAGTAGCGACAACCGCGCCTATGCCGAAGAGATCGTCCCGCAGAATGAGCTGGCGTACCTGGATATCATCGGTCGGGTGGTGTGGCGAGGTGGACGGTTGTAATATCGGCTTGAAAGCCGGTTTTATCGCATGCGATGCCGGACACACCGTCCAAATCGTAGTAGCGACAAGCCTCCATCAATAAACGGCTTTCGAACCACATGTCGCCATCCACCAGCGGCATGAATAAATCGTGAATATTGTCCACGCCTAAATAAACCGGCACCTGATGCTCGCGCAGTTTAACCAGCGGGGCAATGGAATTATGCAAAGGCGCTGCCTTATTCGGTAATGGCTTCATGCTGAGCTGCCGCTGAAGGGCAAATGGTGATGCTGATGGCCGGCTTCCTTTTACCCGCTTGATGATACGTTCTTGTTCATAATCAGGTTTGCTCGCCAGTGATATGGCATGGATACCCGATACTTTACCCTCTAAGCCGTGTTCAATGGTCTTGAGCGCAAGCAGTTCGGTTTCGTCCTCGTCCGGATTATTTTCCTGGTCAATGTGCACATCCAAGCGTTTATCTAAATCTTTGGCCAAGCTCATGATGAAATCTAAATGTTTCTCGGGAGTCGGTCGGTCTCTGGAAGGTAGACCACCGATTAAATCGGCTTTTTCGCAGGCTTGAATAAAGTACTGTCGGGATTCTTTATCGGATACGCCTTGCAAGGGTTGTACGGCAATTTCCAGGGTGATGGAGTCTCGGTATTTCTCGCGCACTTCCAGCGCCGCATGAATGGGCAGTAGTTTTACCGTGCTATCGGCATCAATGTGGGTTCGGCAATGGGTAACTCCTTGCTGTTTCATTTTTCCACGCCGCGTGAAATTCTCTCGACTAAATCCTCATGGGTATAGTTTTCCTTGAGGTATTTATACAGCTCCCATTTTTCTGCATATCCACTTGGCTAAGTTTGAGATTCTCCATAGAAATTAAATAGGCTTTATCGAAGTGGGCATGATAGCAAGCAAAGCCGCCCTTATTTTGGACCATATTCAAAAACTCCCGTCGCATGTCCCAGGGCGTCGTTTCATCGGCTATTTTGTATTTAAAAACATCTTTATTATATTTCTTCTCCAGTTCATCAATGGTCAGCAATGTGACGTCCGGGTCAGTAATTAACGGTATTCCATTTTGTATGCACAGTGATCGAATAAGATTGCTATCGGTTTTTTCGTCGTAATCGTTATTGCCGACTAGAATATTAATAACCAGATCGAATCGATCTTCGGCGAGAAACGATTTGATGTTAGGTTCTTTGCTTTCAGTGATTTTAAATAATTCTTGATTTCTGATGCCGTGTTTATTTAAAAACAAACTGGTGCCGTGTGTAGCGAAGAGATTGACATCCAAAATCAGTAATTTCTTGATGGCGGGTAATAATTTTTCTTTATCGGTAAGATTGCCGGCACTGACTAGCACATTCTTTTTTGTTTTTCTGCCGACCAGTTTCAAATTAAAAGCCAGCATTTCCAAAGTTTCATCAAGCATGGGGCTATACCTCCGAAAGTTCGATCAATGAAATGAATCAAGCTGATTTTGCCAAAATCGACTCACTACAGAACAGGGCTTGACCTGGCCTGTTAAAGCATTAAGCTGATCATTTTTGTGATTTCAGCCAAGAAAAAATAACCCTTTGCGAAAGTTGTAGTTTGAGGCACTCATGTCAGACATCAAAAAAGTCGTGCTAGCGTACTCCGGTGGCCTGGACACTTCGGTCATTTTGAAGTGGTTGCAGGAAACTTACCACTGCGAAGTGATCACTTTTACCGCCGACATCGGCCAAGGCGAAGAGCTGGAACCAGCCCGCGCTAAGGCGCGGGCGTTAGGGGTCAAAGACGTCTTCATCGAAGATTTAAGCGAAGAATTCGTAAAGGATTTTGTCTTTCCCATGTTCCGCGCCAACACCTTATACGAAGGTGAGTATCTGCTAGGCACGTCTATCGCGCGCCCTCTGATCGCTAAGTATATGGTAGATATTGCCCGCCGTTGCAACGCTGATGCGATCTCGCACGGCGCCACCGGCAAGGGGATGATCAGGTGCGGTTCGAGCTTGGGGCTTACGCGTTGATGCCGAACGTCAAGGTTATCTCGCCGTGGCGGGAGTGGGATTTGACCTCGCGGGAAAAACTGTTGGCCTACGCCGAGCGATACAATATTCCTATCGAAAAGAAACAGGGCAAAAATCGCCCTACTCAATGGACGCCAATCTGTTACATATTTCCTATGAAGGCGGAATCTTGGAAGACCCCTGGGCCGAGCCCGAGGACAGCATGTGGCTGTGGACAGTGCCGCCGGAACAAGCGCCGGACCAACCCAGATATGTTGAGTTGGATTATCGCCAGGGCGACATTGTAGCCATAGATGGGGAAACTTTGACGCCTGCTCAGGTTTTAGCGCGGCTGAATGAGTTAGGTGGAAAAACGGCATCGGTCGGACCGACATCGTGGAAAACCGCTATGTGGGCATGAAATCGCGAGGTTGTTACGAAACGCCGGGCGGCACCATTATGCTGCGTGCCCATCGGGCCATCGAGTCGATCACCTTGGATCGGGAAGTCACCCATCTGAAAGACGAGCTGATGCCGCGTTACGCCAGTTTAATTTATAACGGCTACTGGTGGAGTCCCGAACGCAGAATGCTGCAAGCCATGATCGATGCTTCGCAAGAACCCGTCAACGGCACGGTGCGGCTCAAACTTTATAAGGGCAACGTGACTGTGGTTGGGCGCAAATCGGAGGACAGTTTGTTCGATGCCAACATCGCAACCTTCGAAGACGATGCGGGAGCGTACAATCAGAAAGACGCCGAAGGTTTCATCAAGCTCAACGCTTTGCGGATGCGGATTGCGGCCGGCAAAGGACGCACCTGACTAACCGTTTACCGACTTGGGCATCGTTATCAAGACGCGCCGTAAATATATCCCTATAGGCTCGACTGCGGTATCCCTACCGCAGACGGTCTTGATAACAACACCCAAGCCGATAAGGCAATCAGCTGGGTCATGAACATTTGGAATCTCCGCAGTTGAGGCAGGTCATACAGCCTTCCATCATGATCACCGCTTTGGTATGACATTTGGGGCATAGGGACGCCCCTTCAGGAAAACTATCGATGTCTGCCGCTTCTACCGCTTTGACCCCGGCTTCATACTGCGCACGTTTATCGTTCATCAATCGGCGCTGGTGCTCATCCGGCCCGTGTGCTTCGAGCAGGCCGATGGTGCGCAGATGCGATTCAATGACATCGCCGATTTCGGCGACCAGAGACGGCATGAATTTCCCACCTTTTTTGAAATAGCCACCTTTGGGATCGAATACGGATCGTAACTCCTCGACCAGAAAAGTAACATCGCCGCCTTTGCGGAATACGGCAGAGATAATGCGGGTCAACGCCACAATCCATTGAAAATGATCCATCGCTTTGGAATTGATGAAAATCTCGAACGGGCGGCGCACTTCGTGCTCGGTGCCGGGGTTCAAAATAATGTCGTTGATGGTCAGATATAGGGCGTGGTCCGATAGCGGGGTTTTGACCTTATAGGTACGCCCCTGCAACACTTCTGGACGCACCACGTTTTCATGCATGTGCTCGACGTCCGGTTGCATAGACGTTGCTTCGGGGTCATCTTTGACGACGTTATACCCGGTGATTTTTTGATCGATTTTGATGGTCATCGCATACCCGCTGCTCATTCAGAATTTCCCATAATACCCTTCTTTCAGGGCATCAAATAAATTGGCTGCGGAATGGACCTCGCCGTCGTATTCGATTTCCTCGTTACCCTTGACCTCTATCACGCTGCCGTCTTCCAGGGCGAACCGATAGATGGTCTTTTCCAGATCCTGTTCTTTCACCAGCACGCCCTGGAACGCTTCCGGGTTGAAGCGGAAGGTGGTACAGCCCTTGAGCCCTTTTTCGTAAGCGTACAGGTAAATATCCTTGAAATCCTCATAAGGAAAATCGGTAGGTACATTGGCCGTCTTGGAGATCGAAGAATCGATCCAGCGTTGAGCGGCGGCCTGAATATCAACGTGTTGTTTAGGACTGACATCGTCGGCAGTGATGAAATAATCCGGTAACTGTTCTTCGGGATCATCGGAAAACGGCAGCGCCTCCGGATTAACTAAATCCCGATAGGCCAGCAGCTCGAAGGAGAACACGCCCATTTTCTCCTTGGACTTTTTCCCTTCACGGATCACATTGCGGTAGTAATGATGAGCAAAACTCGGTTCAATCCCGTTGCTGGCGTTGTTGGCCAAGGATAGCGAGATGGTGCCGGTCGGCGCGATGGAACTGTGATGGGTGAAGCGCGCCCCGTGCTCCGCCAACTTTTCGACCAGCGCCGAATCGCGCTCGGCGATGCGTTGCATATAGCGGCTATAACGGGCATGTAGCACCTTGCCCTTGATCGTGTCCCCGGCTTGCAGACCGTCTCGTACCATTTCGGGCCGTTTGTCGAGCATCTCGGTGGTGACCGTGAAGTCCTGCTCCATGATCGGTGCCGGCCCCTTTTCTTCTGCCAGGGACAAGGCCATCCGCCAGCCGCTCAAAGCCATTTCACGAGTGACTTGTTCGGTGAAGTCTAAAGATTCCGGCGAGCCGTATTTCATACCCAACAGGGTGAGCGTGGAGCCCAGACCCAAATACCCCATGCCGTGGCGGCGTTTATTGAGAATTTCCCGGCGTTGCTGTTCCAGCGGTAATCCATTGATCTCAACCACGTTATCCAACATGCGGGTAAAGATGGCCACGACCTCGCGGTATTTATCC
>JAAUQA010000182.1 GCA_012032855.1 Candidatus Competibacteraceae bacterium | reverse complement strand
TATGTTAATTATCCGTGGCGTTAATGTGTTCCCGACCCAGATTGAGGAATTGATCTGTAAGAGCCCCCATCTAGCCCCGCATTACTTCATCGAAGTCTACAAAGAGGGGCACATGGACTCGGTCGATGTGCTGGTGGAACCCAAACCTGGCGTCACTAATGAACAACAGGACTCTGCCGCCAAACAACTTCAGCACGATATCAAGACGTTTGTCGGCATTTCTACCAAAGTGAAACCGGTAGACATCGGCGGTATCGTGCGGTCCGAGGGTAAGGCTAAACGAGTGATCGACAAGCGGCCAAAAGAATAGTCTTTCCTCTTGTAGCTTTCACTGCGTTCTCCGGTTGTGCCGCTATTGCCGGGGAGCGTGGATATGAAGGGTAACCTGTGCTCACATCATGCGGGTTTGTACGACGGGATAAGTTTAAGCTTGTCAGTGCGCTGATAGGAGGATGCCGACGGGTGAGCTAGGCGAACGAGTGGGCTGGTTTCCGACCACAAAATACCCGAGTGATTTGGTCGAGAACTTGTTGAGTGGTGCATCCACGCAGCTTGTACCTACGTAAATTAACTGCAACAGGGCAGAACAACGAAAAGAGCATATCGCATTATTTCGTCATTAGCCCTGAACATATAATCGGTTAATCTACAACAAGTTCGAAGAGGCAATCATGAAAACTCAGATTACATTAGCACTCGTTCTGGCTTCCTCAGTGGCAATCAGCGCATCGGCAACGGCTGAACCTTTCAACAATCGGGGAACGAACTATATTGCCACGGCCCCGCAAGGTTCTTACACGGGATCTGAACCAGCCATAGCGGCAACCCAGGCGTTCAACAACCGCGGAGAGAATTTCGTCGTCACCGCTCCCGCGGGTTCTATGGCTCCCCGTCTGCCCGTGGTGGTTCGTTCGGAAGGATTCAATCGTCGTGACCCTTACATCAAGGGGCAGTCCGGCGTAGGAAATTACGCTTCTCGCTGGAATCGCTGATAAGCCGATATATGCGGCTTGGAAATCGAGTGGTCTCCAAGCCGCTGCTGATTACAGCACCGCTGCAATGGCAGCGGTGATCTCTTGGTCAAGCGGCTCGACGCGCGAGGGCCACATGTCCACCAAGTTACCGTCCCCATCAAGCAAGTATTTGTAGAAATTCCAACGTGGCGCCCCGTCTTCGCCGACTTGCTCGGCAATCCAGCGATAGAACGGATGCGCGTCCCCGCCGATAACGCGTTGCTTCGCCGTTAGCGGAAAGTCGATGCCGAAGTTTGCCGTGCAAAATGCGCGTATCGTCTCTTCCTCGCCGGGTTCCTGCTGCCCGAAGTCGTTGGAAGGCACGCCCAGCACGATTAAACCCCGGTCCCGATAACTTTCCCAGAGTGTTTGCAAATCCGCATATTGTGGCGTGTAACCGCATTCCGAAGCGGTGTTTACAATCAGTATCGGGTGTCCCTTAAAGTTTTTCAGTGCCAAGGGTTGCTGGTCTAGAGTAGTAAAATCAAAGTCATGCGCCGTCATCTGAGCTCCTCGCAATGAATAATCAATGATACGTCGTAGGGGTTTGTTAACGCGTCTCTTCAGCCGCGAGTTGTTGCATCTCTTCAAGCAGCTGTTCCGCTTTCGCTTGTAACGTGCGAAAGGCTTGGAAGTCGGCTTGATCCTGAGTCCGCAAGCTGTCGATTAAGGCGATTAAGGCGTCGCGGCGGACTTGGGAAAATTCGCTGGTTAACTGATAGGCTTTAAATGATGGCGATTCTTCGCTGAGCGATTGACTTGAAAAGCGCCGGACGATGCTTTGCCAGAGTGTCAACGCCTCCGCTTCCAACTGATCGGCCAGTTGCTGCTCCGAAATCATTCCCTGCTTAGCCTCGCCGATCAAACGGTTATAGGCGGCATTAGCGGTTTCCTCCTGAGTTCTGAACCAGTCTATGTTGTCCTGAAACGCCAATTCTTTTTTGACATCATAAACGGGTTTCGGCACATAGCTCACCATCACTGCGGTTACGCTCAGCAGTCCCGCGATACCGACTAATAGCCGTTTCCCGACACGTTTGATTCTGAACTGCGGCTCCAAGAGTCTGGATAAGGGAATGCCAAGCAAGAAACCACCGAGCAAACCGCCGACATGTGCGGCGTTGTCGATGCCTGGTTGGAATAAACCGTAACTCATTGATACGCTGATGAACAACGCAGCGATCACCAGCAGGTATCTGGTGATAAACGGCGGTAGGGTATGCCGCCTGATGAGCAGGTAGGCGAGCAGTGCTCCGTATACTCCGAAAATGGCTCCCGAAGCGCCGACACTGATGCGGTGTTCGTACCAGAGGATACTGCTTAGGCTACCGGTCAATGCCGAGCCGGCATAAATAAAAGCGAAATAACCATTACCATACAGTCGTTCCACCAAACGACCTGCCTCAAACAGCACCCACAGATTGAATAGCAAATGCACAATGCCGACATGCAGGAAAGCGCTGGTCAACAACCGCCACCATTCTCCACTGGCGGTCAACGGTCGGAAATTGCCGCCCCAGTTCAAGTAAAGCCTGTTGTCACTCGCCTCAATCCCTGTACCCACAAACCCCATGACCATGAAAACCAACAGATTTACCCCGATTAACGCCGGAGTGACATAGAGATTAGGGGTGACGCGCAGCAGCTTGTCGTGAAAACTGAGATTGTCCAATAGTGGCTCAAGGATCGGGCTGGGTTTGGAAGATGTCGGCTATGGTCCGCTCAATGTTCTCGTACAACACAGTGGTCCATTGCGGTGCGCCGCTAGGTGGAACAAGTGTGCTAAGGCGGGGATCAGTAGGCGATATAACGACGCTTATCTTGTCTTTACCCATGTGCACCACGGTGAATACAACTCTTCGATAGCGGTATCGCCCATAGCAAGACACCCGACAGAGACCGCCTTGCCGTGAATGCATATAGCGGACCCCGGATTGTTGCGGCCATCGCGCTCGGCTTGTCGTAGATCGAAGGCGTTCGGATAATCAAGCTCTAAAGAGAGATGATAGGCGCTATTCGGATTAAGGGACTTGATCCGATATATGCCTTCCGGTACTTGCCGATCACCTTCGCACAGTTTGGGTCCCAACGTCCCACTGGCCGCTAGCACCGGGTAGTGTTTGATTGGTTGCCAACCCATTCTTGTTCTGGCCCATACCTCCAATACGTGCTTATCCTTGATAGCCAAGAAAAGCATTTTCTCGGGTATGCCATAAGCTCGAACTAGCTGGAAATAGTGAGTCAATCTTTTTGTAGTTCCCGAGCTGTACTGATCAATCGCCTCTACGACCGTGCGTTTTCTCTCAGGCATCGTGTGTTTCACCAGCTGCAGTCGCAGCGACCCGGCTCGCTTCAATCTGATGTTACATCATTGTTGCATGCAATTGGATTTGCTTATACGATTAACCTCTTTACCTAAATTTAAACTCCTTGCTTCACTCTCAAGCATCAGATGAGGGGGAGCTTCAATCCGAAAGGGGATTTCATGCGGCATTATGAAGTCGTGTTTTTAGTGCATCCCGATCAAAGCGAGCAAGTTCCCGCTATGGTTGAGCGATATCGCCATATGATCGAAAGCGACGATGGTGCGATTCATCGCTTGGAAGATTGGGGTCGCCGTCAGTTGGCTTATCCCATCAATAAAATTCATAAGGCACATTACGTGCTGATGAATATCGAGTGTAATCAGCCCGTAGTGGATGAATTAACCAGCGCATTTCAATTCAATGACGCGGTGATTCGCCATCTGGTGATGCGTCGTCATGGGCCTGATACCGAGCCATCGCCCTTGGTCAAAGCCCGCGACTCGCGGGACTCGGATACGCGGGACTCTCGCTCCGATAGTGATTCTGCTGACGATGGGGATGAGGCTGAAGACGCTGCTTGATGTGAATCATGGCCGCGTCGGACCTATTGCCGGATAATCACCTGCGGCTGTTTGGTCGCTTGTTGCCTCCTTGCCGGATTGGCTGCTTTCTCAACAACAGGAAGCAAAGTTTCCCCGTCAAGCCCATTGTTATATCGCGGTGTTGGCCTGCGACGGCGAGCTGGCCGTCAAGCCCGATCAGCTATCGTCTGACGTGTTGATCAGGGTAAGCGGGGTCATCAGTCGCACTAATAATCGTCAAGCAGAATCCAGGTTGGTATGACATGCCCAATACATCGCAATCCTGGAAAATTCCTAATACTTGAGGACAGCACTATGTCACGTTTCTTCCGTCGTAAAAAATTCTGTCGTTTTACGGCCGACGGCGTTAAGGAGATTGACTACAAGGATATTAATACGTTGAAAAACTACATTACCGAAACCGGCAAAATTGTGCCTAGTCGGATTACCGGCACTAAAGCGCGTTATCAAAGACAGCTGGCAACCGCTATTAAGCGTGCCCGTTTTCTCGCGTTGCTGCCTTACTGCGATCGCCACTGAGTACACAGACACAACGCGTTATCGTTACCCCATCACCCTGATTTTATAATCCATGCGTAGTCTGGCGTCCTTTGTGATGCAAGGCCGTTCCCAGGCCGCGATGGTCATCGTGGTGTCTGGCGTCATGCCGTTGTTGAATCTGTTCAGCGGTGCGGCTCTGGCTTTGGTGACGCTGCGTCGGGGCGCACAGGAAGGGTTGATTACCCTGTTATTGTCCACGGCAATTGCGGGGATCTTGCTCGGTGTAATGGCCGGTTCCGCAATGCCGACCGTTGTCTTGTTAGGGCTATTCTGGTTGCCGCTGTGGGGTTTGGCGGTTACGCTGCGCTATACCGTCTCGCTGGCCCAAACCCTCCGTTTGAGCGTGTTATTTACGGCCTTGGCCATGTTGATTTTCGCCTTGATGATTGGCGATGTGACGCAATGGGGTCGAACGCTGCTTGAGCAGTTGCTCAAGCCCATGCTGATCCAGTTGGGCTTAGCCGAGCGCGAGCCGCAGATTCTTGAGCAGTTGCTGGATTATTTGTCTCCTTTGGTGTTGGGATTGATATTCGCCAATGGCTTGGCTTCTTTGCTGTGCGGTCTGTTATTGGGCCGTTGGTGGCAGGCATTGTTGTTCAACCCGGGGGGGATTTGGTCGAGAATTTCACGAACTTCGGTTGGGTCGGCAAACCGCCGGATTGACACTAGCGCTGTGCGTTTTGGCAGCCATTATCAATGCACCCTGGCTTAACAGTGTAGTGTTATTGTTAGCGTCCTGTATACGGTGCAGGGTCTGGCGGTAAGCCACGGAGTGGTGGCTAAAGCCGGCATGGCACGGTTTTGGCTGATCGGTTTGTACGTATTGATGATTTTGGCCTTGCCGCAAATGCTGCTGCTACTCTGTTTGCTGGGAATTATCGATGCTTGGGGAGATGTCCGTGCACGGTTCAGTTCGCCGAAGCCGGGCAAGGTATAAACTATCTTCTGATTTCAATGTTATGGGGTTTTAACCAATGGAAGTCATTCTATTGCAGAGAGTTGAGCACTTGGGCCAACTGGGTGATCGTGTTTCGGTAAAGTCGGGCTATGGACGCAATTATCTCATTCCTAAAGGCAAGGCCACTGAGGCTACGCCGGTCAATATTGAGCGTTTTGAAGCCCGCCGAGCGGAATTGGAAGCGGCAGCTGCCGACGCATTGGCGGATGCCAAGACTCGTGCCGAGCAGTTGTCTCAAGTGGTCGTTACCTTGGCGGTTAAAGCCGGTAACGAAGGCCGTTTATTCGGTTCGGTCGGACCTTCCGACATCGCCTCTGCGGTTGCGAGCAACGGCGTCACGATACACAAACGTGAAGTCCGGATCTCACAGGGACCGATTCGTCAATTGGGCGAGTACGACGTCGATGTTGTATTGCATAGCGATGTTCAGACCCAGATACGGGTTAACGTGATTGCCGAGTAACCCTGGCGCTGCGCTGCTAAATAGTGGGTTCGTTCTCCCCCGAGTCTTGACTTTGCGCTAGACTCATCTCGGTACGTTAAGCCTTTTACTGCAGGACGTTGTTCGGTTCCCGAGATCGTTGTTATGCGTACCCCTACGTCCAAACGCCTTGGCGTTGAGTCCGAGTCATTGCGGATTCCTCCTCATTCCATTGAAGCCGAACAATCGGTCATCGGTGGATTGATGCTGGATAATAGTGCCTGGGATCGGGTCGCCGATCGACTCACGGAGCACGATTTTTACCGCAGTGACCATCGGCTGATTTTTCATGCAGTTCAGCACTTGGCGGAAAAAAGGATCCCCTTTTCGTCGAGCTGGTGAACCTTGGCTGAGTGGCTGGAGCGCAGTAATCAACTGGAAGAAGCCAGCGGCTTCGCTTATTTGGGTACGCTGGTGCGCGATACCCCGAGCGCTGCGAATATCGTCGCTTACGCCGATATTGTCCGGGAGCGGTCGATCATGCGCCAGCTCATCCGGATCGGCACGGAAATCGCCGACAAAGGCTACAACCCGAACGGGCGGGACAGCCGGGAAATCCTGGACGAGGCGGAGCAACAGGTATTTGCCATTGCAGAACAAGGCGTCCGTACTCAGCAAGGATTTACCAGCATCAAAGATCTACTGCTCAAGAAGCTGCTTTATCTCAACTAGGCACAGCACAAAGTGGTATTGAAGGAGAAAATTTCGTTAGCTGAGACTAGCGAGGAGCAACGTCGCCGGGACCTTGTGAAAGAATATCAAGATAGATTAGCTGGTAAAACTACTACCAATTAATTACCG
>JAAUQA010000181.1 GCA_012032855.1 Candidatus Competibacteraceae bacterium | reverse complement strand
GCGGTAACGATCATAACCCTGTACCGCGATGGCTGGAATATTCTCCACTAACGATCGGAAACGTTGCTCGCTTTCACGCAGGGAGTGTTCGGCCTGCACCCGTTCCGTGATGTCGTGAAGCAGCCCATCATAGGCTACCAAAGCGCCGGTTGCGTCATGATGGAGCACCGGTGTATTGCTGACCCACCGTATAGCACCGTCTTTATGCCGAATCCGATGTTCAATCGTGCCGGGGTTGTCACCGGCCAGCAGCCGTGTTGCATACTGGCGCACGCTGTCTTGCTCTTCTTCGAAACCATGCTGATCCACAGATACGGATCAGCAGTAAAACTCTTCGACAGTGTAACCGGTCACCGCCACACAGGCTGGATTATGTATGGTGGCTACAGCCTGTCCTTGTTCGACATGAACGGTGTAAATGTAATCGGTGACCGCCGCCGTAATTCGCGGTACCGGTCTTCGCTGGCACGCAGTGCTTGATCGGAGCGCTGATGGGTAATCGCGGCGCCGAGACTGGCGGCGATATTGTGCAGGATATTTTTTCCGCCGTTGACCAGGTGCGTTCCTCAGCGCATTCATCAAAGCCGACAAACCCCCAAAAATCGTTATGTACGATAATCGGAACGAGCAGGATAGAGACGACATGCTGCGCCGCCAAAAAAGCCTGAATTTCGTTCGAAAAACCGCTGGCAAATCCATAGACCGGAACATTTGTGGTTAACGGACGTAACCAACGCTTGAGTTCTCGGGTATAAGGTATGTTTTGTAATTTAGGGTTATCCCGTTGGGGTATCGCTTGAACTGAACACCATTCGTAGCGTTGACTCATTAATAGTTGGTTGGTATCCGGGCAGCGATGGTTTTCGAAAAGATAAACACGGTCGACATTCGCGATACTGCCTAGTGCAGCAAAACAGGATGTAATCACTGCAGCCGTATCGGCTTCTTGGAGTAAACGGGCAGAAACCTGAGCGGCGATTTCCAATAAAGCGTCACGTTTGGCAATTGCCTTCAGCGTTTTTTCATACAGGTGATGATCGATTGCTGTGGGTAATCGGGACTGGGTTCCGCTCACGGTACGCAACAAATCAACATAATGGCTTTGCGTGCGCCGGACGATGTCATGCTGGGTGAGGATGCCGGCGATGAGATCCTGTTCATCGGTAACCACGAGCCGTCTGATATTCGCCTGTTCCATGGTATTGACAGCGGTATGAATGGATTCATCCACGGATATCGTCAACACGGGCCGACTCATTGCCTGCTGCAACTCGCATTGACTCAGAGCTTGGTTTTCAGCGATGAGACGCACTATGTCTCTAGCCGTTAAGATACCCACCGCCCTATCCTGTTCAATGACCACCACACTACGAATCCGGTGTTGAGTCATATATTTCAAAGCGCTGCGCACGCTGTCTTGCGGTTTCATAGTCACGACTTGCCGGGTCATCACTTGCCCCACATCACGTAACTGCAAGAAGTGTTCAAAACCGAGATGCCGCACGATATCGGTTTCACTGACGATGCCAATCACTCCGCCCTGGACATCGGTCACAATGAGATGACGAATATGATTATCCACCAACTGTTGAAAAGCTTGGTGTAAATCCCAGTGGGCCGGCGCCGTAATGGGAGGATCGGTTAGCACGGATTGCAGGGTTAGATCGTTTATTGACCCTTCCCAAGTGGCTAGCCGCAGCGCATCTTGCTCGGTAAAAATGCCTATAGGAACGGCGTTCTGCACAATGACGACCGAACTGACCTGACGAATCTTCATGGCATTCAGGGCATGCGTCACCGATGTCTGTTCGGTGAAGCACAGCACGGGGCGAGTCAGTATGTCACTCAGCTTGGGAAATGCCGCAGGGGAATGATCTATCAACGGTCTTGAACCTACTCAAATTAAGCGGGGAACACCCTGCCTTGGTCGGCACAGGGCATACCACTATACAGCACGATGTTTAATGGGAAGCCATTTGATCGCTAGCCGGTTTCTGCGCCCATTACCCGAACCCGGCTGGTTCCTCCGCCCCGCACCTCGATGCGAATCTGCGTACCGATCCGTTCTACCATAGCGGGGACATGAGAAATCACCCCCACTTTACGTCCTAGCGATTGCAAGGCATCCAGGCTGGCCAGCGCAATGTCTAAGGTGTCCGGGTCCAGCGAGCCGAAACCTTCGTCGATGAATAAGGATTCGACCCGGGTTCGGTTAGAAGACAGCGAGGCTAGGCCCAACGCCAGCGCCAATGACACCAGGAAACTTTCGCCACCGGACAAGCTGTGCACGCCGCGCACTTCATCGCCCATCTCGCGATCAATGACTTGGATATCCAAATCTCGTTGCGGTACCCGTTCCAAGCGATAGCGCCGCGCCAGATCGGCCAGATGATGGTTAGCATGAGTAAGCAGTACATCCAAGGTCAGGCTCTGCGCGTAGGCGCGGAAAACCCCGCCATCATGGGAACCGATCAACGCACGAAGACTTTCCCAAATCTCCCAACGTTGCCGTTGCTGTTTATAGACGCTGTGCAGTTGCATGGATTGTTCGCGTTTCTCATTATCCTGACTGAGTCTGACATTGCTTTCTATCCAAGCCTGATGTGCTGTTTCGCTGGCGATCCGCGCATTCTCCAAGTAAATCTGCGCGTCTTCCGGAGATTGTGTAGGAGGATCGGTATGCTGGTGTTGTTGCCGGTTGTTACGCCGTTCCTGTAAGCGCTCCTGGGCCCGTTCGTGATTCACCCGCAACCCATCCAGCGCCGCTGCGTTCCTGTTCCGACCAAGCGTTATCGCGTTCCAATCGGAGCCGCAGGGTATTTTCCGTCAGCCCGTGCATATCCAGTGTTTCATTGAGTCGTTGCTGTGCCTGGGCATGAGCCGTTTGACGATGCGTATATTCATGTCGCCGATGTTCACTTCCTGATTGGGCACCGGCAAATTCGCTTCGTGCGGTTTCTAGTACCCGATTTGCTTGCTCCAAGGCTTTTCGGGCCGCTGATTCGGCTTGCTGGATTGTTTGATCTTCCGTGTCGGCAGATCGACCATCGAACAATAACGAGCGTTGTCGTTGTAATGTCACCAGTTTTCTCTGTTGATCTTTAAGTAGATCGGCCTTGCTCAGCGCCTGTTCTTGGGCGAAACGAAGAGCATTTTCCGCTTCTCTGCGGTCGAGTTGCAGGGATTGCCGTTTTTCTCCAGCGTGCCTTGCGTTTCTTGTTGTTGCCGCCACTGCTCGGCTTGCAGTGCACACTGGCTGCGTAGGTCCTTAGCATTGCTGGACAAGGTTTTTTCCCAGTCCGGTAATCCGGCCAACGGTCGGCTCAGTTGAACGCGTAACTGTTGCATACTCTGCTGCGCCTGATCTGCAATGATTTGTTGGGTTGTTTGCTCGGTATCGAGCTGTTGCAAGGCGCTTTTGGACTTTTCCTGGGCGCTGCGCAATTGATCCCGTTGCTCGCGAAACTGATCAAGGATTTGGCGGGCTTGGTTAATCCGCTGGTTGAATTCCAGCCCGCGTTGTTCAGTTTCCTTGGTCTGTGCAAGCGCTGCGGTAATGGCTTGCAGACGGTCGTTCAGTTCCTCTTCTACCCCGGCGCCTAACCAGGCGTGGGTGACGGAATCATCACTCGGTAATGCCTGCCAGCGTTGTTGCAATGCAGTCAGTTCCACTGCCAGTGCTTGTTCTCGTGCTGCCAGTTCCGTTTGCTGTCGATTGGCCTGTTCGCATAAAGTGCGTTGCTGACTGCAAGTCGTTGTGAGTGCTAGCACTTGTTCTTTCAGCGCTTGTGTGCGGTGCTGCTGGTCTTCTACCCAGCGCAACAGCGGTGTGCTGTCGTTCAGCCAGGGATGATCACTGGAGCCGCAAACCGGACAAGGCTCGCCATCACGCAGCGTAGCGCGTAAGGTGCGGACATCTTCTTTGCGGGCGATGAGCGCCCGTTGCAGCGCGTCTTCAGCTTCGTTGAGAACCGCTTGTTGCCGTTCTAACTGAATAGAATGCTCGGCATGAGCTTGGCTGGTTTGCGCTACTTGCTCGCGGACTTGTTGATGATCCATGCGAGCTTTAGTGAGCTCGCGGTGTTTGGCTCCCCCATCCTGAATCAAGCTCAGCGCGGTTTGTAAGCGTTCACGGTCCTTTTCATGGGCATTGCGTAGTTCCGCTAATGCCTCTAGCGTAATGGGTTGGGGGGTGTTTTCCAACGCCTTGAGTTTGTCCAGGGCATGTTCGACGGATTGCCCGGTGTGGATCAGTTGCGCATCATTTTCAGCACAACTCCGGCTGAGTTCGGCATGGCGTTTGCTGATTTTCTGTAACTGCTGCCGGGCTTTGCGCGACTCACTATCGGCTTCGGTATAGCGCTGCAATTCGTTGTCCCAGCGTTCCCACTGTTGCGCAAGCTCGGTTAGATGCTGGTTTTGCACTAGCCATTGAGAGACGTCATCGTGTTGTTGACGTAGCGTTTCGTGTTGCTTTTCCAGTTGTTGTTGGTGTTTCTCAGCCTGGTCTAGCCGGTCACTTGCTTGATCCAGGTCGCGTTCAAGTGCCCTGCTTCGCTCCTGAGCTTCGATGAGTTGCTGATCCAAAATGCGGGCTTGTTGCAGCTGTGGACGAGCGTTTTCTCGTGCAGCGACAGCCTGTTGTAGGGAAGTCTCCCTGGTTTGCCGATGTTGTTGCGCTTGTTCCAGGTGTTGTTTGGCTTGATTTGCAGCGATTTCAGCTTGCGCCAATGCACCTTGTGCGGCGTCGCGCTCCTTAGCGGTACGGTCATACTCCTCCACCAAGCGGCGCAATGGTTGCGCTTGGTGTACAGCCTGCCATTCCTGGCGGCGCGGTTCCGCTTGTTCTAGTGCCTGTCGGGTTTCGGCTAACGCAGTGGTTGCAGCGTTCTCCAGCTGTTCGAGTTCCGCTAAGCGGCGATGCCAGTCAATGACCTGCTGCGCCGCTTTTTGCGTCTGTTCGGCTTGGCGGTGATTAGCTTGTTGTTCGGCAAGCCGTTGTTCGAGCGCTTTCCGTTCCGGCACGTCCAGCGGTTGCAACCCGTCCTGTTGCTGCTTTAAATCGTCCAGCTGTTTTTTCTCCTCCGCTGCCCGCCGATGGGCGGCTTGGGACAGCTCGGTGTAGATTTCCGTGCCGGTGATACGTTCCAGCAATTCCGAACGGGACTTGCCGTCCGCTTTCAGAAACGCGGCAAAATCGCCTTGTGGCAACAACACCGCCCGGCGAAACTGGGTAAAGCTGAGTCCCAATTTTTCGCTGATCAGTGCCAGTACTTCGGTTTTGGTCCGTCCTAACGGTTGGTCGGTTGCCAAATCGCGTAGGCTGAGTTCCTGAGCTTGCACTTTACCGCCTGCTTTATTACGCGCCCGACGGACTTCCCAACGAGCCCGATAGCGGCACTCATCGTTACCGACGAAATCAACTTCGGCGTAGCCGTCGCTGCTGCCTCGGCGCAGAATGGAACGAACATCGTTGCTTCTGATGCGCTGTGCTTCCGGTTCAGCCGCTCGTCCGACCGTAACGCCTTGTTCTTTGGGCAGGCGTGGCATATCGTCGAACAACGCTAAACAAATGGCGTCGAGCAGCGTGCTTTTGCCGGCGCCGGTTGGGCCGGTAATGGCGAACAAACCGCATTGATCCAACGGGGGATCTTCTAACACGATGCTAAACGGCCCTTCCAAACTGGCCAGATTCTTACCGCGTATGCACAGGATTCGCATGATTCAGGACGATGAATCGCGGTTATCCGGGGAGGCGCTCTGCACGCTTTCCAGCAGTTCATGAAATGCGTCCAGCAATACGCTGGAAGGATCATCGGCATGATGCTGTCGATAGCGGCGTATGAAGACCTCATCCGGCGTCAATTCTTGTAAATAAATTTCCGGGACGCTGTCCGCCAAGCTCTGTTCGGTACCGGTATAATGCGATGCAATCTTGAGCAAACGCACCGGTTTGCCTTCCAAGCACTGATCAATCCGGTGCCGCAATCCCGGTTCGGGTTGGTCGAGCAACACCGTGACTTCCAAAAAAGGCTGCCGTTCGGGCGGAAGCAGCGCCAAATCAAGCGCATTCAAGCGTTTTTCCACCTCGGCCAACGATAGCGGTTGTTGAACCGGTAAGCGGATGATCTCCACACTGCGCGGCACCGGTAATGCTGTGATTGCTTGACACCGGCCCGTCGCGAAATCCACCTGCACGATTTGATGGGGATAGGATTCCTCAGCCAGAGACAATGGAATGGGTGAGCCACTATAGCGAATATGCTCTTGCTTGCCGACGGCTTGCGCCAAATGCAGGTGACCCAAAGCGGCATAACTCAGATCTTCGGGAAACATGCCGACCGGCAGCGCGTGTTGATTGCCGCCCAGAATTTTACGTTCGCTGAGCTCAGAAAGCTGGGTGCCGACCATATAACAATGGCCGGTGGTGACCAGCGCCTGATTCGGAGCGAGCCGCTCGCGGAGCGCAGCAAAGACTTGCTGATAAACCTGATCGACCCCTTCGACCAATGGATCGGCGGTATCGTTATCAACCGGCAGTAGATCGACCGGGCGTAAAAAAGGTACGGCGGCACACCAAGCGGTAATTTCACCGTGACGATTATGCAGCGGTACTGCTATTCGTTGTAGATCGCAATGCCCATCGTACTGACGGGGCAATGCGCCGACGACCTGGACGCCGAGATGATTCAGCAACGGTTGCGGGGCTTCCAA
>JAAUQA010000180.1 GCA_012032855.1 Candidatus Competibacteraceae bacterium | reverse complement strand
CCGTCTGCGACCGCGGCACCGCATCGCACAGGAAAGCCAATAAATTCTCCAACCCCGGGTTGTGGCCCACCAGCAAAACCCTTTGCGCCTGTGCCGGACAACCGCCAGTACTTGGCCGAGGGTATACCGGCTGGCTTCATAGATTCGAGGTTCCCAGTGGATTTCAGAGTCTGCGATGCCTAATTCCTTGCACACCTTACGAACCGTCTGCTTGGCTCGCTTAGCGGGTGAGCTCACCACGTAATCCGGTATCAGCTCTTGCTCACGCAGCCAAGCTCCCATACGGGCGCGTCTTTTTTGCCGCGATCGGACAACGGACGTTCGAAATCGGTCAAGACAGTGTTGTCCCAATCCGATTTGGCGTGCCGTAGTATTAACAACTGTCTTGACATGCAAAAAAACTCCTGAGCATCGGTCAATCATCCACTCGTTCTAATGGGTGCGGGGGTGGGGAATCCAAGGTGCGTTTCAGCAATACTTGTTGAATTCGATTCCGCGAAGCTTTGGAAACCGTGACTTCCAGGGAATCCAATAGAAGGGTCTCACCCGTTTCCGGAATCCGTTCGACATGATCCAATATCCAAAAGCTCACCGTATTGGTTGGCTTGCCGGGTAGTTCACAGGCAAAAAATTCTTCGATCACCCGCAATTCCGTGGAGCCGCTGACCACTATCAGATCATCATTCAGAACCTGCATTTCTTGCGGCGCAATGTCGGTTTCGTCGTAAATTTCACCGACCAACTCTTCCAACAAATCTTCCAGCGTCACCAAGCCCTGCACCGCCCCGTACTCATCCACGATGATAGCCAGATGCTGTTTACTGCGTCGCAAGGTGGCGAATAACTCATCCAAGGGCTGGTGATTGGACACGAACAAGGGTTCTTGCGCCAACGTATTCAGCGGAACATCCCATTGATTCTCGGCAACCGCTCCTAAAATATCGCGCAAATAGACCAGGCTACGGATTTCATCGGAATGCTCTTCGAACAGTGGTACCCGTGAATACGATTCTTCGAGAATCTCCGGTAAAGCGTCACGGATGGTGCGATTGGCTTCCAACGCGAAAATATCTCGGCGATGCGTCATCACATCGCTGACCTGCAAATCGCCAAACTCGAAAATCCGTTCGATCAACAAGCGTTCGTCCCGTTCAATCGTGCCCTCGCGCTCACCGCGCAACACCAAACTGATCAGCTCAGAAGTGGTCACGGTCGGATCACTGCTGATATGGGTGTAATGCTGAACCAGCACGATGAAGTGTTCCAGCAGCCAGACCATAGGAAACGCCAACCAGCGCATGCCCAGCATCAGCGGTGCAATGCTTAGGGAAACCCGTTCCGAGTAGCGGATAGCCAGGGTTTTGGGGGTCACTTCGCCGAACAGCAAAATGAATAAGGTCAATACACCCACTGCGACTCCCGGCCCGACCTCCCCGAGGCGTTCCACGGCAATGACCGTAGCCATAGCTGAAGCGCCGATATTGACCACATTGTTACCGATCAACAGCGTGATCAACATGCTGGTCGGATTGCTTTTGAGGCGGAACAGCGCTTGGGCGCCACGGCGACCATCCTTGAGCAAGCCTTCGACGCGGGCCATGGACAGCGCAGTGAGGGCTGTTTCAGAGCCGGAAAACAGCCCGGACAGAAAGAGTAATATGATCAGGATAATGAGATCAGTCATGCCAAACCATCATAGCTTGGTACGGACAAAGACGATAAGCGCGCACTCGCTAAGTCTTTTCCAGCCTTTTCTCCAATTGCTTGCACAGGGTTTTTAGCACCTTAATCCGGCCAAACATCTTGTCATTGTTCTCAACCAGAATCCAGGGCGCCACGCGGGTACTGGTGTATTGCACCATATCGTTGACTGCCGCTTCATATAACGGCCACTTTTCCCGGTTGCGCCAATCCTCATCGGTTAATTTCCACTGCTTGTGAGGCGTTTCCTCGCGGGCGCGGAAACGCTTCAACTGCTCGTCCTGAGTCACGTGAATCCAGTATTTCATCAACACGATACCATGATCGATCAATTGTGCCTCGAAATCATTGATCTCGGGATATGCCCGGCTCCATTCCGCCTCGCTGGCCAATTGCTCCACCCGTTCCACCAGCACCCGACCGTACCAGCTGCGATCAAAAATAGTGAACCGGCCGGCCGCGACAAATGGCGCCAGAACCGCCATAAGTAATGTTGGGCGCTTTCTTCGTCAGACGGAGCAGCGAAAGGTAACACCTGGTAATTTGGCGCTTCCAACGCAGCGGTGATCCGGCGGATAGTGCCACCTTTACCGGCGGCATCGGGACCTTCAAATACCAAATGGTAGATACCTTCTGGGCCAGTGCCTCGCGATGCAGGACGTTGAGCCTTGCCTGATACTTTTTGAGCTGCTCTTTATAGTGATCCTTTTCTAAACTCTGCGTCATGTCCAGCTGACTCAGCACAGTCGGTACAGGGCTTGTTATCGAATTTGACGATTCCGCGCTTGACGACGAGTCACCGTTATGGAGATGCACGACTTCGCCGAATCCGTTATCGGCATGTAACTCAGCTTTGATCTTTTTCTCTACTTTGATATCTTCCAATCGCTTGCGGATGGCATCCCGAATGATTGTTCCCACCGTCAGGCTGCGGTAATAAACATCCACACCCTCCACGATATTGAACGGTGCCCTGCCCGTGCTGGTGCGCATGATAGTGTGTTCGGCAGTTTCCAGAAATAGATCGTACATGCGCCAATGCTCCCAGCTGGTGGGCTTGATTTTCCACCGGGTCAGCGGGTCTTTCTCTAAGCTGCGTAGTCTTTTCTTCTGCGCCTCCCGACTTAAATGCATCCAAAACTTAAGAATTAAGGCACCGCCATCCACCAATGCTTTCTCGAAAGCAACCACTCGATCCAAACGACGGTCGAATTCGGCGAGGCCAATGTCTCCATACACCTTATCGAGGACCGGTCGCGAGTACCAGGAGCGCAGGAACAACCCGATGCGTCCGGCAGGTGGCAGATCCCGCCAGAACCGCCAATACTCCGGACGCTCCCGCTCTTCTTCGGACGGTTCTCCATAGGCGCGACTGATCAACCAGCGAGGGTCCATCCAATTGTTCAAGCGGTTGACCAGTTCCCCCTTGCCACCGCCATCGACTCCGGCAAACACGACAATGACCGGAAATTGCCCCGCTATACGCAGTTCTTGCTGCATCTCCAGCAATTCTTGGCGTAAGGTGGGTTCACGGTGTTTGTACTCCTTTTTGGAAACCTCGCGTCCTAGTTCCGCTGTTCTAAACATTTGCGCACCGATTTCGTGCCCGTGACGGGCGTATAGACACATGGCCAAGCGACAACGCTTAACGGTAAAAAGTGTATATCATTCGCAGATAACCTGCTGGCCTCAGATATTGGCGCAGCGAGAGCCGCTTGGCTATTGCCGTTTGCGCTGCCGTCCGCTAGCGTATCAGAACATATTCACCAGCTCCGGGAACACTCATGCCTTGGCAGCCCATACGTAAATCGCTCAATGGTTTTAAAATTACCCCCCATTTAACCGACTACGATTCAGCGTGTCGCGATTTTTCCTGGAATCAAGTGCGTGAGCAGTTGCAAGGGTTACCGAATGATGGCGGGCTGAACATTGCTTTTGAAGCGGTGGATCGGCATGCCGCCGGTCCGCGTGGTGAACATGCAGCCTTGCGTTGGTTGGGCAAGGACGGCGCAGTCCGCGATTATAGCTATCGGCAGTTGAGCACACTCAGCAACCGCTTCGCCAATGTGCTGAAGACCTTGGGCGTCGGTAAAGAAGAGCGAGTCTTCGTGCTAGCTGGGCGCATTCCCGAACTGTACATCACTGCATTGGGTACGTGGAAAAACGGTTCGACCTTTTGTCCGCTGTTTTCCGCTTTCGGCCCCGAACCGATCAAATCGAGGCTGGAAATCGGTAAGGGCAAGGTGCTGGTAGTTGCTGAGCAGTTGTATCAACGCCGCCGGATTGCCGAGTTGCGTAATGAGTTGCCTGACCTTGAACACGTGCTGGTGATCGGCGAACGGGGTGAAATCACCGCGATTAGCGATACCCAAGACTTTCACGGGTTGTTGGATGCCGCATCTGACCAGTTCACCATCCCCCCGACCGATCCTGAAGACATGGCGTTGCTGCATTTCACCAGCGGCACGACCGGTAAACCCAAAGGCGCGATCCATGTCCATGCCGCCGTGTTGACCCATTACCTTACCGGCCAGTGGGTGTTGGATCTCAATCCGGACGATGTGTTCTGGTGCACTGCCGATCCCGGCTGGGTGACCGGAAGTCGTATGGCATCATCGCCCCGCTGGTTCATGGAGTCACTAATCTGGTCGACGAGCAAGAATTCAACGCCGAGCGCTGGTATCAGATTCTGCAGGATCAGCGCGTCAACGTATGGTATACCGCACCAACAGCAATCCGCATGTTGATGAAATACGGCGAGGAATTACCGGGGCGTTATGATCTAAGCCGGTTACGGTTTTTAGCCAGCGTCGGGGAACCGCTGAATCCCGAAGGCGTGGAGTGGGGCCGTAAAGTGTTCGGTTTGCCTTTTCACGATACCTGGTGGCAGACCGAAACCGGTGGCATCATGATCGCTAACTATGCCGCGCTGGATATCAAGCCCGGCGCTATGGGCCGTCCTCTGCCGGGTGTGGAAGCGGCATCGTGCGCCGTACTCGGTTAGGCGGTATTGAATTGTGCAATCGTCTGAAGAAGAAGGCGAGCTGGCATTGCGGGTTGGCTGGCCGTCGCTATGCAGGGGCTATCTTGATGAAGGTGGCCGTTATCGTCAGTGTTTCGCTGACGGGTACTATCTGTCCGGTGATCTAGCCCGACGCGATAACGATGGTTACTACTGGTTCGTGGGACGGGCTGACGATGTGATCAAATCTGCTGGCCATTTAATCAGCCCATTCGAGGTCGAAAGTGTCTTGCTGGAACACCCGGCAGTGGCCGAGGCCGGGGTTATCGGCAAACCCGACCCGGTGGCAATGGAAATAGTGAAAGCCTTCGTGGCGTTAAAGCCGGGGCACCAACCCGGCGAAGAACTGCGCCGTGATATTCTTGGTTTAGCCCGAAAACGCCTGGGACCTGCCGTCGCTCCCAAAGAACTTGATTTCCACACCAACTTACCCAAAACCCGCAGCGGGAAGATTATGCGTCGCTTGCTCAAAGCACGAGAATTGGGGCTACCGGAAGGGGATTTGTCGACGTTAGAACAAGAAGAACCTGTGACTAATCAAGCTAATCCGGAGACAGGACACTAACATGAAACCACTCACAGCGGGCTTATGGGCGCTGCTTTTGCTGTTTGCTGCGCTAACTGCAGAAGCGACCGAAACGACGCTACGCATTACCTTGCAGCTTCCGCTCAAGAGCCATATCGGCCAAAACCTGCTGCTATTCAAAACCGAGGTAGAACGGTCTTCGCAGGGCGAGATTGCTATCGAAATCTACGATTCGGCGCAGCTTTACAAAGATAACGAAGTCCCACAGGCGGTCGGTTCCGGCGCAATTGAAATGGGCGTTGCGTCTCTGACACGTTTCGCCGGTGAAATTCCTGCGGTGGATATTTTTGACGTACCGTTCATGTTCAATACCGAAGCGCTGGTTCGCGCTGTAACGGCCCAAAACAGCCCGATTCGTGGACCCATCGACGTTGCGATACTTGCTACTGGCAGCCGGGTGCTGTGGTGGCAGGCTTATGGCAACGCGATACTGCTTTCAAAAGGAAGCCCTTTGAAAAACCCGGCGGACATGCAAGGCAAAAAAGTAAGGGTTTTCGGCAAGACTTTGGGTCGCTTTGTCGAGGCGGTGGGCGGCATACCGGAGTTGATTTCCGGCTCCGATCAGTATGAGGCTTATAAGAACGGCACAGTCGACATCGGTATGACCGGCGTTTCCAGCATTGAGAGTCGAGCGCTTTGGCAGGTAATGGATTGGATCACCGCCACCAACCACGCGGATATTGAGTTTGTGGTGCTGATAAACGAACCGTTTTGGCAGGCATTGCCCGATAAGCACAAGAAAATTATTGTGCAAGCCGCCACTAAAGCGGATGCGGCGGTACGCGACGCGATCTACCAAATCGAAGCGCAAGCCTATGCTTTTGCCGTTGAGCAAGGGATGAGCACCTACACCTTGACTCCCGAAGAGATAAAGGCCTGGAAGGCCGTGGCGCAACCTATCGTCGACGAATATCTCGCCGACGCTGGGAAGCTGGGTCGGCAGATCTATGACGCGGTTCTCAAATTGCAGGAAGAAACCCGCTAAAACCATGCAACTGGGCATAGACAAGCTTCTCGCCAATCCGGATTTGCGCCGCCTCTTACAGAAACAACGGGTCGCGCTGCTCGGTCACGCTGCTTCACTGACCCGAGAATGTCGGCATAGCCTGGATGCATTGATGGCTTGTCGGGATCTGCGGATAGTGTCCGCTTTCGGACCACAGCACGGGATGCGCGGCGACAAGCAGGACAACATGATCGAAACAGCCGATTATGTCGATCCCCTACACGGACTGCCGGTGTTCAGCCTGTACGGTGAGGTTCGCTATCCAACCGATCGAATGATGGAAACGTTCGATGTTCTACTGGTGGACTTGCAAGACATCGGAACCCGCATTTACACCTATGTCACTACCCTGGCGTATATGCTGGAAGCGTGCGCAAAGCAAGGCAAAAGCGTCTGGATACTCGACCGTCCCAACCCG
>JAAUQA010000179.1 GCA_012032855.1 Candidatus Competibacteraceae bacterium | reverse complement strand
GCCGCCCGAGATCAATCTCATCGCAGCGGCGCATTATCTGCAAGCACTGGAGTATCAACGCAAGGCCAATCAAATCGTTGCCATCCTGGGCAGCAAGACCCCGCATATTCAGAATTTGGCTGTCGGTGGCGTAGCCAACCCCATCAATTTTGACAGCCAATCCACCTTAACCCTCGAACGCTTGTATCACATCAAAAAGTTGATCGGTGAGTTAGGCGAATTCATCCGCAATGCGTATTTGGTGGACTTGGCTATCGTCGGCGCATACTACGGTGACTGGGCGCAGTATGGGGCTGGGGTGACCGATTATCTATCGGTGCCGGAAATGCCCATGGATACCCGGGGCACGACCTTCGCCCTGCCCGGCGGCATCATCAAAAATGGCGATCCCGCGACGTTTAAGCCGATTAGCGGTTTCCACGACCCCTATTTCCAAGAAGGCGTCGCGGAGAGCAATAAACACGCTTGGTATCGGAGCAAAGGGCCGTTGCATCCGTGGGATGGCGAAACCGAACCACAATATACGGATTTCGAGGATGAAGGTAAGTATTCCTGGGTTAAGGCCCCCACCTTCCACGGCCAGCGGATGCAAGTCGGGCCATTGGGCCATGTGCTGGCCATGGTGGCGGCGGGCCACGAGCCGGCAGTGCGTTACTTGAATGAGACGACTGAACGGATCAGCGCTATCGGCGGTTCACCCTTCCCCATCTCGGCCCTGCATTCCACTATCGGTCGCCACGCAGCACGGGCTATCCGCTGTGCGGTGCTGTATGAAACGCTGGAGAGCCAATGGCAAGCGCTGATGGATAACATCGCCAAAGGCGACACCGATACCTTTAATCGACCGGTATTTCCCAAGGGTGAAATTCGTGGCGTCGGCATTCACGAGGCACCACGCGGTACCTTATCGCACTGGGTGGTCATCGAAGACCGAAAAATCAAGAATTACCAAGCCGTAGTACCGTCCACCTGGAACGCCGGGCCGCGCAATGAAAACGATGAACTTGGCCCCTATGAGGCGTCACTGCTGGACAATCCTGTCGCTGATGAGAATCGGCCTTTAGAGGTTATCCGCACCGTGCACTCCTTTGATCCATGCCTAGCCTGCGCTATTCATTTAGTCGATCCAGAGCGGCGAGAAATCGTCAAGGTCAAAGCGCTATAGTGCACGGCAGCGAGAGATAATTGTGCACGTGCTGGTGTTAGGTATTGGCAATCTGTTGTTGCAGGACGAAGGGGTCGGCGTTCATGTCATTAATGAGTTACAACGCCGTTTCCACTTCCCTCCTGAAGTGGAATTGCTGGATGGGGGCACCGCTGGCATGGAGCTGGTGGAGGCGATGCTGGACCGGGAACAGGTGATTATCGTCGATGCTATCCGCAGTGATGAAACACCGGGTACCCTGATCCAGTTGGAAGGGGATGCGGTACCGGCGTTTTTACAGCAACATCTGACTCCCCATCAGTTGGGCATTGCTGATGTGTTAGCCACGCTGACCATTGCCGGGCGCAAACCGGATCGGCTGATACTGCTCGGCATAGTGCCCGGCTCGATGGAACTTTCCGTTACCCTCTCGGATGAATTGCAGGGGCAATTCGATGAATTGGTTGAGCAAGTGGCCGTGAAACTAACCGAGTTCGGCGTTGCTCCGATGCCTAAACAGAACCTTGAATCTCGCCCGTCTGTGGGGCCATTGACCGGAGTACCAAGCGATGAGCGTTGACCCGATCAGTACCGATTCCGCTGCCTTGGATGCTGAGCATCAAGTGCAAACAGGCTTGGTTATGGCGCTTCGCCAAGCGGTCGAGGAGCATCGCCCGACCAGCGAAGTGGATGACATTTTAGATCGCCTGACGTCATATACCGACGCCCATTTTATGGCGGAACAGTTATTGATGCGTCTCAAAGCTTACCCCTATTATGAAGCGCATCAACTGGAACACGACCGATTGATGGGTAAAGTCCGAGAAATGGAGCAGCGCTATCGGGCTGGGGAAGTGCAATTGACATTGGATACGGCTGATTCGCTCAAAAACTTGTTACTCAACCACACACAAGGAGCGGATAAAGCCTTGTCAGAACACTTGGGCAAGCAGAGTTAGGGGTTTACTAACGGTGGTTCGCTACCGACTGTCGGCAAGCGTTTCAGCCAGCGCCGGTTAGTTGCATTCAAAATCTGCACAATCGCTTGGCTCGATATGGTGGCGCCGGTCATGATATCGACCTCATTAGGCTGATCCTTCTCCCGCGGTCAACCACAACCAGTTTAGGCTCTACTGCCAACGACCGGAAGTTGGCTAGAAAGTCCATGTCTTGCAGGGCCTGTTCCCCCCAGCCAGTCGTCTCGCCACTGTCCAGAACCAGCATGCCCACGATGCGTCTCTGCTCGGGCTGATAACCATATAATAAACTGATAGGGTTCTGATACCCGGGCCCTTTACCGGGAATAGCATATCCCACGAAACGATCATTCTGGTCGTAACCGGCATATAGGTGATCTGCGCTATCGCTTCCTAAAGCAACCGGTTGCCATATCCGGTTATTGTAGTGTAACTGTTGTAATTGGCTTGCCCCCGGTAAAACCTGAAAGACCTGTTGTCGTAATGTGCGCGTCTGATGTGCAACCAACAGCCAGTAAACCACCACCATCAGCAGCGTCGCCGTAATACCGGCCAGGACCAGCCGCTGGGGACCAGTCGTTTTGTGCAGCCAGGATAGGAGGGAGTGTTTCAAGAGAGCCTCTTTTATGGGTCCAATTGATAGACAATTGGGTGGGTTAACGCGTCAAAAAAATCATATAATTGAGCGTAGTGATGGAATGAACCAGGCGCATAAGTCCCGGGGGTAACGTATGACCATTAAAATATTAAAAAAAACCGTCAACATTGAGCTCTGTCATGAGTTATTCAGAACAAGGATGTATTACGATAAGTATGAGAAGCACCATGTTCGCCTTCAATCGGGTTCTGAAAAGCCGTCTGAAATGGGCTCGGAAGATGTCGCCTGGACGAAACGCGATGGATTTTGGATGTATATGCCGGATCCCTGGCATGAGAATTTTTTCGGCCTAAGCGATCAGATGCCATCAGCCTGGGAAGCGCAAACGGTAGCCTGCGCATTTGATTTTCACCCTGACCGAAGCGGCGCTTTTGGACGGGATGGCTATGGCGGAATTCTGATTCTACACAGCGGCCGACATTGCAGGCAATTCAGCGGATGCAAAAGCTGTTTTTGGCAGCGCTACCAGGGACCGCGTATCGACCAGCACTGAGCAAAACCCCGCATACGCAGTTGTCGCCCACTTGGGTGCGCTGGATGTGACCGGACAGCTCAGGGCGTTTCTTGATGAGGTCGTGCGCATTCAGCACGCTGTAGGCTGATCGGGGAGCGAGAGAGGGCCATTTCGCTCGCCTGAAGGTTAATCTTCTTCCTCACGGTTTGCTCCTCGCTCGACTTTGGTCAGCACATAACTGGGCACATCGCCACGGCGCGAATAGACATGTTCGTGGTTCATTTCCATGAACGCCGTGTCTCGCTCATCGCTGGTTTCATACCAGCGATGAGCCTCCCAATTTTCACCCAACAGATGCGACGAACGTAGCGGGTCGCCCACGGGCAGGGTGAAGCGTATGCCGAATCTCTTCATATTTGATCTCGTCTCGTTCATCCGCTCTTGCCGGCGTACTTCGATGACATTGGGCAACTGTGCGATCTTGTCCAACGTGCGACTCAGTTGCATTACATCGTTGATCTCCAATGACAATGACATGCGGGCGATTCCGTTAGTGGGGTTGGTGCGGGTGTTGGAAGCCATCACATTGATTTGCTCATTGACCAGGATTGCTGTGATGTCCCGCAGTAATCCTGGGCGGTCATAAGCTGAGATACGAATAGATACGGGATAAGTGGTCTCTGGACCGTCATCCCAGCTGACCTCGATGATCCGTTCAGGGTGTTGCTCAATCAAATCCAGTAGATTTGTGCAGTCCTGCCGATGAATGCTTACCCCGCGTCCGCGGGTAATAAACCCTGCTATTGGTTCAAATGGGGCGGGTTTGCAACAACTGGCCGGCTGCGTGAGTAATTGGCCCACCCCGCGAATCCTGATTTGGCCGCTGTGGCCGGGAGAGTGCGTTTTGCGTGCCGCAGAGGGCGCACCTGGGCTGGGTGGCAAAACTAAGGCTTGCAGCTTGGTGGCGATCTGTCCGGGCGTCAGACTGCCATAGCCGATCGCCGCGAATAACTCGTCCGGATTATTACAATTGAGCTGTACCGCCAATTGCTGTAAATCAACCTGTTTGGGATTCACGTCCAGCCGGCGAAATTCCCGCTCCAGCGCGGCCCGCCCGGCCAGAATGTTTTTTTCCTGGTCTTGATGACGAAACCAAGCCCGGACCTTGGACAACGCCCGACTGGTTTTCAGGTAGCCTAAATGGGGCCTGAGCCAATCACGGCTGGGTGCACCCTGCTTGGTGGTGAGGATTTCCACCTGTTCGCCGTTTTGCAACTGATAGGTCAATGGCACGATTCGCCCATTGACTTTGGCACCCCGACAGCGGTGGCCGACTTCGGTGTGGATATGATAAGCAAAATCCAACGGGGTAGCCCCCTGTTGCATTTCGATGATCGTCCCTTTGGGCGTGACCGCGAACACCCGACCTTGAAACACTTCTGTTTTGAAGCGATCAAGGAAGTCGGGAGGCGGCTCGTCTTTCCATTCCAGCAGTTGTTTAAGCCAAGCAAGCTGCCGTTCCCAGACATTGCCGGTTTTGTCGTTCCCGCCTTCCTTGTAGCGCCAATGAGCGGCGACGCCGAGTTCAGCGCTATCGTGCATCTGACGGGTCCGAATCTGTACTTCCAAAGTTTTGCCAGCTGGCCCGATTACCGCCGTATGCAACGATTGATAACCGTTGTCCTTAGGGTGAGCAATATAGTCGTCGAATTCCGCCGGGATGTGATTCCATTGTGCGTGGACGACGCCTAAGGCCGCGTAACATTGGTTGACGGTATCGACCATGATTCGCACGGCATGGATATCGAATATCTGTTCGAAAGGCAATCGTTTGCGGCGCATCTTGCGCCAGATGCCGTAAATATGCTTGGCCCGTCCCGATACCTGAGCGGGGATGCCGGCCTGTTGCAGGTCCAATTTTAGCTGCTCGACCACCTTTACGATGTAGTGCTCGCGGTCAGTGCGCCGTTCATCCAAGGCGCGCGCCAGTTGTTTATAGGTGGCAGGTTCCAAATGTCGCAGCGCTAGGTCTTCCAACTCCCACTTGAAGCGACCCATCCCCAAGCGATTGGCTAAAGGCGTGAAAATATCCAAGGTTTCCTGAGCCAATCGCCGTCTTTCCTGCTCGGGATGCTCATCAACGGTGCGCATGCGGACTAGACGGAGGGCGAGTTTCATGATAACCGCCCGCACGTCCTGAGCCATCGCCAGCAGCATTTTGCGCAGGTTTTCCAATTGTTGCGCCTGGGCTGACTGGCCCTGGTGGTGAAAATTGCCGATGATCTCCAAGCGCGTAGTGCTTTCGACTAATTTGGCGATAGTCGGACCAAATTCTGCGGCTAAACGCTCCACGGTTAACCGGCCCTGTTCCAAGGCCTGATGCAACAGGGCACCAGCCAACACTTCGTGATCCATCCCCAAATCGACCAATAAATCCGCAGCACTATGCCCACGGGCGCTGCTTAATGCGTACGCCCGTCGCAGCGTGTCTTGCTGAGCAACCGTCAATTTCAGCGGCAGGTGAACGAGCCAGGCATCAAAGTCGGCGTCGATCAAGGGTGCTGTCGTAGTGGTTACCACCTGCTGCTTTTCTCCATCGGTATCGGCATGATCTCAATTGTCCCGAAGGAAGGTGACTAACGCGATGCGTCGTGCTTATGCGTCTATGTGGGTGGTTCCGGTTTGATGTCGGATCGGACAGCGCCGGGCATTGATGGGAAGGGTAGGGTAGACGTGCTCAGATTTGCCAAATTGGTGCGGCTGTCATTACCGAAAAGCTGGGGCGGGGCCGAGGCGTTTTGCTGACGCCACAGTAAAAAGGCTCCGGCACCGCCGAGCAATACAATGAACAGAAACAGCAACACGAATAGCCACGGACTTTTCGCCGGTTTGGACTTTTCCAAGGACTGTGTTTCGCCGCGAATAGGCTGCAGCGCAGGAGATTCTTTGGTTACAGCAGCGGTAGTGTTATTGCCGGCCCATAAGGTAAACGTCGGCGCGGAAACCTGCACTTCGGCGTGATCGTCCTGGCCGATTAACCGCAACTGACTGGCCGCAGTGTTGACGGTTTCCGGCAAGACGCTGGTCTGTCCTGCCGTTTCGGTCAATAGCAAGGCTCGATCACACAGCGCATTGATCGCGCTGGGAATACCCCGGCTGATGGAGGCGATGCGTTCGAGGACCAGGGATGGGAACAGGTTATCGTTTTGGCCGCCGGCGACATGAAGTTGCTGTTTTATGAAAGCGGCGGTTTGCGCACTATTGAGTGGACTTAATTCGATATACGTCGCATGACTTAAAATGCGATTCTCGATTTTCGAATCCGCATCCTGTGTATCGCTGTATATTCGGGAGAGCTGATTTTCAGGTTTGGTGTACCGGCTAAAACCACGCTACCCACCAAACCCAACCGGGACAGACTGACGGTGCTGCGCTTGGTGCCGAGGAATCGCACGAAGCGGTCGATGTCGTCGCGGTAGGCGGGCTTGGTGATCTTGTCCGCGCAGGGGGCGGTGCACTGGTTGATGGCGTAGAGGAGGCAGGGGCGGAA
>JAAUQA010000178.1 GCA_012032855.1 Candidatus Competibacteraceae bacterium | reverse complement strand
TGTGCCCTTGAGTCCTATCTTTTTGTTGATAATCACACGTCGTCCCCACGCATCAGGTGAGGCATCCCGAATACAACCGGGCATGCTTAAGCCTTCGGGTAGAGATAAGACTCCAGCCTGCAACGGCAATTCCGGCTCATAAATCGAAATCGCAGGCTTGATGTCCCTGCGCCGTTCGAGGTAGCTCTTACCGTAGTTAAACAGGATATTGTTGTTGTCTGCTTCGAGCCTTCCTGCAACGACAGGCTCGATTTCCTCCGGCAGCCATATCCAGACAAAGGCTTCTTTGTTGTTGCTAGAAGTCATCGTGAATCACTTTTGTCTTGGTTTTTATACGTTGCGGTAGCAACGCAATTTTGTCACCGGTTTGCTCAATATGTTTTGCGAGAGGAAGTTTGTCCTGGTCAAACAAATTGACGCCGACCAGAGTGGCGACTTCAAAGACTAAGCCGATGGCGCAACTCATCTCACCATTTTCGATTTTTTGCAGTGTGGCCCTGGAGATTCCTGCACGATCAGCGAGATTCTGCTCTGTCCATTGACGCTGCTTGCGCCCCAGCTTGATCTGCTTGCCCATCAGAACGGCAGCTTCCTGGGCGTATTTGGAGTAGGTGCGCGGTTTTGCCATGTCTTCTATCCAATCTGAAAAGGCTAGCCTACCGGTATTAGTGCTCAGTGACCGGCATATTTGTCATTATTTATTGGTGGGGATTTGAGATGCGGCCCAGATGAGTGACTATATTAACAGTCATTAGACCTTTTAAAGACTAATATTATAGGCATTTTCGCGATGACTGCCAAATGGTCAGACTTGAACGAGATAACGGGACTGGAACAGGCTTCGCACTCTTGGTTTGGACGAGAGGCACTATATATGGGAGAAGGCGGCACGATACCATTCATGAATATGCTGGGACAACGCTATCCCAAAGCCCAATTTTTGATCACTGGCGTTTTAGGGCCGGGCGCGAATGCTCATGGACCCAATGAGTTCTTGCATATCCCCACAGCGCGGAAATTAACGGGTTGCGTGGCGCAAGTGCTGGCTGGTCATTGCTTGTTTAGTCCAGACGATCATTGAAAAGGCACAGTTTTATTCTGATCAGTCCTCAATCTCGCCGGTGCCGGGATTTAGAAAAGGGTCGGGTTCAGGACTACTGATATCACTGGGGTAGTTGATGGGAGCCCAAAGTAAGCTTAGTCACCCCGCACGTGCTTTCAGCAAAGCCAACGTAGAAATTCGCGACCAGCCTATAACCCGTTGCCGAACCATGTCATAGGATTCATAAATGCGGCGGCTAATGTCATCACCTTGGCCGAACTCAGCGAGTACCTCGCTGGCGGCACTACGAGCGGCAGTGATGACATCTTGAGGGAAAGCGCGGATTTTGACGCCGTGTTGACGAACCAGCTGTTCTACTGCTTCCGCGTTTTGCCACTCGGCTTCCGCCAATGAATAGGCATGTTCCACGGCACAAGCATTGCTAACAATAGCCTGCAAATCGGTTGGCAATTTGGCCCAACTTTGGCGATGAACCAGGCATTCCCCGGTACCATTGGGCTCGTGAAAACCGGGCCAGTAGTAGTAAGGTGCCGCTTTATACAAACCCAGCGCCATATCGCTCCAGGGACCGACCCATTCAGCGCCATCCACAACGCCTGCCTGCAGCGCTGAAAATATCTCACCGGGGGGCAAAGTAACCGTGGTTGCTCCCAGGCGTTTTAACACCTCGCCGCCAAGGCCCGGTATGCGGTATTTGAGTCCCTTTAAATCGGCCAAGTTGTTGATCTCTCGTTTGAACCAACCGCCCATGCCCATCCCGGTATTTCCCGCCATGAAGGGCTGTAAGCCGAAATCGCCATAAAGCTCTTCCCAAAGCGCTTGACCACCGCCATGATTGATCCAGGCGGCATGTTCAGCGGCGATCAATCCAAATGGCACGGTGGTGAAAAACACGCTGGCCGGTATCTTGCCGCGCCAGAAGAAGGATGCGGTATGGCCCAGCTCCGCCGTACCGCGTGACACCGCATCGAACACCTCCAGTGCCGGCACCAGTTCACCTGCGCCGTAAACTTTGACCAGTAATCGGCCACCGCTCATGGTGTTGATCCGTTGGGCCAGCCGTTCAGCCGTAAGTCCCGGGCCGGGACTGTTTTTCGGCCAAGACGTGACTAGTTTCCATTCGAAGATGGGTTTTTCGGCAGCTATAGTAGTCAACGGAGTCGTTGCCAAAGCGCCCGTCAACGCCATAAACGTGCGCCGCTTGATGGAGTAAGCAGTCATCGATTTCGCCTAATTAGGTAGGTATATCAGTCAAGCGCTATTTCGCGCAGTTTGGCCTGTTGTTCAAGCAGTGGTTCGTCGAGCCGGTATAACCAATCCAAGATTGCCCACTGAAAACTGCCGGGCCCGGCTGCTTGCATGGCCGCTTGTTCGCCGGCTACTCCCAAACTGAGCAGCGCCTGAGTTGCGGCAGCAAATCCGTCTTCAGCGACGGCCAGAAATGCTGCAATCAAGGCAGAACCAGCGCATCCCAAACCCGTAACCCGAGTCATTAACGGATGACCGTTAGCGATCTCAATTCTGCGGTGTCCGTCGGTGATTAATCCACCGATCCGGTCTGCGCAACGACAGCGTTGAAGGCTAACGCTAATTGTTCAGCGGCTTGATCTTCCCGTTCGGCCAGCGCCTGGATTTCCGCACGATTGCCACGAATAATGGTAGGGCCATGCTTCAGCAAAGTTTGAGCATAACGACATCGTGCCGACGAGACATCCACCAGCACCGGATCCAGCACCCAAGGTTTCGCATAAGTCTTGGCGGTATCCAGCGCCACAGCAATGGCTTGCCTGCGTTGCTCGTCCAAGGTGCCGAGGTTGATGCATAAACTGTTCGCCCGGCCCACGAAGCTGGCCAGTTCCTCAGTGGAGAGCGATAAGCTGGGTATAGCGCCTACAGCGAGTAACAGATTCGCTGTGTAAGAAGAGGCGGCTAAGTTAGTGATACAGTGCACGCGCGGTGGATGCTCTGCAAGGGCACGCAGGCTAGCAGCAGTGCGGATGTGGCTGGTCATACGAACATCGATTGAGCAACACGGGTTATTCCCTATTTGGTTGAATAAAGACTCGCAGTCAGATTTCGCCAACGCCGTGATGGTACTTAGTGTTCATCGGATTGGCAATTAAGCCCGGCATTATCTTTCGAGCCGAGTTAATATGCGGCCAAATGGCATGGTTGCAAAGAAAATTCTAGAAAATCACTTTAATTTAGCAACCACTAGGATAAGTGAAATGGCAACCTCAACACGCACTTTTATATCATACACAGTTTTTTTGTGTGGGTTCTTGCTGTTACTGCCGAGTATGGCTGCTCCCAACAAGGATGACTTGAAAGAAATGGTTAAAAGTATAGGTTGTTTTCCTGAGTGGGGAATTTATGCTCAGCGTAATTACTTCACGCCCTCGCAAGCACCTCTGGATAAACTGACTCATCTCATTATATGCATTTGCAACGATTAAAGAGGGCAGAATTTCCCACTTTTATACCTATGCTGCACTGGATGCCATCGACCCAAACGCGCCTGACCATGCACCTAAAGGTTAGACTTGTACCGAACGATAACTGTCTGACTTTAGGCTATTTTAAGATTCCACAAACCGGCGCAAACGCCGAAAAACCGGTCTATTAGCGTCAGCGAGTGATTACGTATTCGATGGGTTAAGCAATAAAAGTGTTTGATACCGGCAATGGCGTGTTCCACAGCAACCCGAATGGCAGCCTGCTCGCGATTCGCTTGTTTTTGTCCCAGCGTGAGTTCAGGCGCTGGATTATTTTTTGATTGGCGCGGTTTTTTGTAGGGTAAGCGAATATCCGAGAGACGGCCATAATCCTTTTCCGCGCCATAAAACCCGAGATCCGCTCGTAAGGTAATGGTCAAGAACCACCCTAACTGGGGATCGAAATAGTCTTTGAACAGGGCATAATCATGGTGATGCCCACCAGAGAGGGGGCTCAGATAAAGGACTTGTTTGTGCTGATTACTCAGAATAAGGGCTTTCATCGTATAGCGTTTTTTTTACCGCTATAGCGGTCTTTTTGCTGGTCAGGATCGCGCGGTCTAACACACGGCAGTTCAACCCCGTCGATCATCACTTCATCATATTTTTCAACAGCCTGCATAAATTCAGCGGCATCTTTGAAGCGCCGATCGGGGAATACCGTCAAGGTCTTCAAGGCACTTTCCAGCACATGTAAATAGGTTTCGATAAAGTCATGCGCATGACCGACACTGAGTCCGAAATGAAAACCCAGTACATCAAAGGTCGGATAGGTTTTGAGATAATACAGCACAAAAAACAGACGTTTCCTTGGGGTATTCAAAACCCCTTGATGTCCCCCGCTCGGTAAGCGCTTGATTTCTTTTTTCTGGAGGCGTTCTTGGTGTCTGGCGTCCTCAGCCGAAGCAAAGACCGGCACCAGATCATCGAATTTCTGGCAACTCATACCAATCAACGCCCTGACCATGCGATCATTGGTTAGCTTTTCAAATTTCTCAAAAATCACGATTGTTTTATACGCATCTCAAAGTACGAAATTCTGCGTTCAGAGTTTAAAATACATCTTCAAGTTCCAACGGGTACAACCCACATTCCGCACCCCTAATTACGATCGGTACCGGCAGGAGTGCTTAGGGAGCTGTTAAGCGGTTAGTAAGCGCCCGAATGGGGTTTTCTTCTGCTAAGGTAGCGGCTTTTAGCGAACGGTGAGGAGCGGGCATGGCGATACCCTTTGGTACGGCAATCAGCAGTCACACGCTAGATCACCTGGGACTGGTCGCGGGGATGTACGATGAATTAGGGATTGGCGAGGTGTTGGACCGGACGGTGCCCCAGGACACGAGCCAACGCCAAGTCACCCTAGGTCAAGCGGTCAAGGCACTGGTACTCAACGGGTTAGGGTTTGTGAATCGGGCGTTGTATCTGGTCCCGCATTTTTTCACGGACAAGCCCACGGAACGGTTGATTGGCGCGGGGATTAGGCCGGAGCACCTCAACGACGATGTACTGGGCCGGACGCTGGATAATCTGTATGCCCACGATGTCACCGCCCTGTTTAGTGTGATTTCGGCCCAAGCCTGTCAACGGCTGGGGTTGGTGGGATCGCGGGTCCATCTGGATTCGACCTCGTTTCATGTCGACGGCGCTTACGCCGCTGCTGAACAAGACGGCGTCGTCACCCTCACTCACGGGTACAGTCGGGATCGGCGTCCCGACCTGAATCAAGTGATGCTCAATTTGGTAGTGGAACAACGCGCTGGCTTGCCGTTGCTGATGAAGCCGCTCAGTGGCAACAGCAATGACACGGCCAGCTTCGGGCACTTGATCGAGACCCACATTGATCAGCTCAATACCACCCATCAGGTCGACTACTGGGTGGCCGACAGCGCTCTTTACAGCGAGGCCAATCTGGGTGTGTTGGCAGCACACCGCAGTCGGTGGATCACCCGGGTCCCCGAAACCCTCACGTTAGCCCAGCAGCAGTGTGCGCAGGTCGGCGATCCGGATGAACTGCTGTCCGGCTATCACTACCGCCGGGTCGAGGTCGACTACGGTGGCGTGACCCAGCGCTGTTGGTCATTACCTCCGCACAGGCCCTGCTGCGCGCCGAGTCCAGTATCGACCGGCAACTGGGTAAAACCAGTGACCGCGAGCTCAAGGCTTGGCGTCAGCTGAGCCGACAACGCTTTGCCTGTGCCGCTGATGCGCAGCAGGCCCTGAGCACCTTTCAAGCCTCGCTCAGCGTCTTACAGTTGGCCGAGACCGAGGTCCGGTGCACCGCACCAGGCCAGCCATTTCCCTGGTCAGTGCACGCCCAACCCGCCAGTGACCCCGACATCCGATGGGACTGGCTGTGGCGCCGGGCTACGTTCATCCTCGCGACCAATGAACGCGATACCCAGCGGCTCTCCGATCAAGAGGTGCTGCGTACCTACAAGCAACAGTCTCAGGTCGAACGGGGGTTTCGGTTCATGAAAGATCCCCGTTTTCAGGCCCATACCCTGTTTCTCAAATCCCCACAGCGTATCATGGCCTTGCTGATGATCATGACCCTGTGCTTGATGGTCTATGCTGCTCTGGAGTATCGCTTGCGGCAAGCATTACAGACCACCGATTCGACCGTGCCCAACCAAACCGGCAAACCCAGTCAACGCCCTACAATGCGCTGGATCTTTCAAGTCTTCACCGGCATTCATGTCCTATCCATTGATAACCAACCCCCGATCGTCTTGAACTTAAAACCTGCCCAGCACCACGTCATTCAGCTCTTGGGGCCGCCTTATCAGGTCCTCTATGCGTGATGAGTAAAGAGGGTGCGGAATGTGGGCTGCACTTGACGGCGACTGACCGGAGCGGCAGCGCAGGGAAGGAGCGGTCAAGTGTCAGGTTAAACAGGATGTTAGATGCCACTTTCATTGTTCGGGGGCTTGTCTTCTTTAGTTTCGATTTGAGTATTGTACCGCCGGGCTTCCAGATACTCTTTGTGTGAGCTTACTCCCAGCAGAAGAATTACCAGCGGAGTCGCCCATTCCGTAGCAAATGTAGCTAGCGATGCACAGATGAGTCCCGATACAAGGCCCGCCGAAACACATGATCCATTAGCTTCATCGAGCAAGCGCGCATGTACGTAAGTTATCCCCCGCGACCGCGCAGAACCCAACTGCGAAATGAAAAAATGCGGTCAGCATCTACGGTCTCGTGGCATCTAACGCCTAAATAATGCGCGC
>JAAUQA010000177.1 GCA_012032855.1 Candidatus Competibacteraceae bacterium | reverse complement strand
GGAGCAAATGCAGCAAATTCGCGGTACGGTATCTTATCCTCCTCCGGGTTCTCCGGATGCTCCTAACCCTGGATCGAAGCCGTAAATCCCATGTTAACTACTCTTAAAGAGGAAACAAAAGCATGTCCAAGTCAACGGTTAAGGCAACCCTCATCGCGTCGGCTGCGCTGATTTCAATTATCGTCGCTGACGTCACTATTGAAAGCAACATCGTCCTCTCGGAGGCGCAGGCCAGGATCGGCAGACCTTTGACCCCGCTTAGTTACGCTGGCGTCGCTCGGCGCACTACCCGCCGCGCGATTTACGCCACATCGGTTTATGTGGCGACGCTTCCCCGCGGGTGTACGACCGTGATCATCGAAGGCGCTAGCCTTTATCAATGCGGAACGACCTATTACCAGGCTTCTGGTGGCCAATATGTCGTAGTTAGAGTCCAATAAAAACCTACAAGCAATTGAATAAAAAAACATTTCATCTGATTAAGGTCTTCTTTTTACAACTCACGAGGTACTATCCTGTGTTCATTCACATGCAGCAACTCAATAATTTGACACCTTCCAGACTGTGGAGCCGCTTGGCGACCGGATGCCTGATCTTCACGGCAGCATTTTCATAACCGTGGCCACGCTCAAGCCAACGAGGACGACGCTAAAGCCATCCTCAAGGCCATGTCGGACTACGTGGGCAACCAAAAGACGATCGAATTCACGTTCGACAGCGACATTGAGGTCATCACGCCGCTCCTGGAGAAAATTCAGTTCACCAATTCCGGCGGGGCGCTGCTAAGTCGCCCGGACAAGCTGCATGCCCACCGGGTGGGTGGTTACGCGGAGGTGGAGCTGTTTTTGATGGCAAGACGGTCAACGTCTTTGGCAAGAACATCAACGGCTACGCGCAATTCGAGGGGCCGAGCACCGTAGATGAGTTGATCGAAGCCCTGCGGATGGGCCATGGGGTCGCGATGCCCGGTGCCGACTTATTGCTCTCTAATTCCTATGATGCACTGATTGCCGGCGTCCTGGAGGCCAAGCATATCGGCCGTGGCGTCATCGATGGGCGTCAGTGTGAACATCTGGCTTTCCGCAACTTGACACGGATTGGCAGCTCTGGGTGGAGGTGGGTGAACAACCGATCCCGCGCAAATTAGTGATAACCAGCAAGACCCTCAATAACGCGCCGCAATATACCCTGCGCGTCAAGGAGTTTAAAACCGACGTTGCGGCAACGCAGGACGCTTTCCAGTTCAATCCGCCAGACGGAGCGGAGAAGCTGAGCCCAGATGCGCTCGTTGGGCTTGATGAATTACCGCCAGATGCAACGACAGGAGAAGGTCAATGATACGAGGCATACGCAAGTACTTGTTGCTGTTCAGTCTCGCCATTGCCGGCTGGATCTGCAATGGAGAGATCGGACTAAACCCGCAGGGTGGCCTGATCGCTACCGCGGAGGCGGTCATTGGCCGACCGGCCACGCCAGTCAGTTATGCTGGCGTGGCGCGGCGCACCACCCGGCGGGCAGTAACACCGGGCGTCGGGGCGCCGGGTTACGGTGTCCGGCCGGGAGTGGGAGTGAACCTGGGTGGTCCTGTGAACAGGGTTGGGGTACGCTGAACGGTAAGAGAAAACTGGTAAGCTTTATCCCATCCGCCAGAAAACTGATTTATCGATAAGGCTTAGGAGAGCGACTCGTGATCAACACCAACCGTTGTGGATTAACCATGCCTAGGATCTCCATTACCGCTGTTCTGTTCGTTGCGCTGTTCCTACTCATGCAGGGCTGCGCATCGCCCAGCCGTATGGAAGCCGTGCCGATACAAGACATGACGCGGGCTGAAATTCCCGGCATCCCTAATGCCCGCTACTGGGTGGAATCCGATATTGAAGGCTTTGTTGACGACGCCCTGGCTTCCTTTCAACGCGAGCAAGCATTTTTAGCTCGCACCGCACACCAGCGCCAGGGTGCGTTGCCACCGGTGAGTTTCCTCGCGATTTCTGGAGGTGGTGATGACGGTGCCTTCGGCGCAGGCTTGCTGGTGGGATGGACCGAGACCGGCAATCGGCCTGAGTTCAAGGGTGTCACCGGCATCAGCACCGGTGCATTGATTGCACCGTTTGCTTTTTTGGGACCGGATTATGATGACAAATTACGGGCCGTTTACACCACCATCGGTCCGTCGGACGTACTAAAGCCGCGCAGCCTACTAGCGGCGTTGACTAGCGATGGCATGGCCGACAACCGCCCTCTCTATGAGTTGATTTCCCGTTACATCGACAGCGAAATGTTGGCGCGTATCGCCGCAGAATATAATGACAAGGGCCGGTTGTTGCTGATCAGTACCACCAATCTTGACGCCCGCCGCCCGGTCATCTGGAATATGGGTGCTATCGCCGCCAGTTCTGATCCTCGGGCGACAGAGCTATTCCATACCATTATGTTGGCTTCGGCGGCCATTCCCGGCGCGTTCCCACCGACCATGATCGACGTCGAAGTGGACGGTAAAGCCTATCAGGAAATGCACGTGGGACGGCGGGGCGATGGCGCAAGTGTTTCTCTATCCGCCCCGGCTGTTCGACATCGCCCGACAAAGGGGCATTAAGGCCCCTGAGCGGGAGCGGGAGGTCTATGTTATCCGTAATGCCCGCTTGGACCCGGACTGGGCTTCGGTGGAACGGAACACGCTCAGCATTGTCGGTCGGGCTATTTCTTCGTTGATTCAAACTCAGGGTATCGGGGATCTCTACAAAATTTACCTAACCGCGCAACACGATGGTTTGGACTTCAATCTGGCGTATGTCGGCGCGGACTTTACCCACGAACACAAGGAAGATTTTGACACCGCGTATATGCAGGCGCTATTCGATTACGGGTATCAGTTAGGGCGCAAGGGCTATACTTGGCAAAAAACGCCGCCGGGGCTGACTGTGTCAAAAAATCCTTAACTCTTGCCAGCCCGAGAACAAGGATAAATAGCGGCACATCTGAGTCAGAGCATGATTCAAATTCGAATTGAAACTGGCTCAATATGGGCAAGAGGTGCTCTTATCGTATTGATTCTCGCCGCCAGCGCGGCGGACACTTGGGCACAAGAGATCGAACCGCGTGCCTTTTCGAATATTCCTATCGGGGTCAATTTTGTTATCGCTGGTTATGCCTACGCCGAAGGTGGTTTGGTGACTGACCCGGCGTTGCCATTAGAGAATGCAAACCTTCAGACCCACAATACAGTACTCGCTTATGCACGCGCTCTCGATTTATGGGGCCGGTCCGGCAAGTTCGACGTCATCCTGCCCTATAGTTGGATCTCGGGAACAGCGGAGTTGGCCGGTCAACCCCAGGAACGCGAAATTTCCGGCCTTGGTGACCCACGGCTGCGTTTCTCGGTCAATCTTTTCGGCGCTCCTGCACTCTCGCTCAAAGAGTTTGCTTCTTACCAGCAGAACACCATCATCGGCGCCAGCGTGCAGGTGTCAATTCCTACCGGTCAATACGATGACAACAAATTGGTTAACGTCGGCACCAACCGCTGGTTCGTTAAGCCGGAGCTTGGAATTTCAAAAACGTGGGGACCGTGGACGCTGGAACTCGCCACGGCGGTGACCTTTTTTGAGGACAATGACGACTTTCTTAGCGGCATGAAACGTGAGCAGGATCCGATCTACTCCGTGCAAGGTGGTCTTATCTATGGCTTTCGCAACGGCATTTGGGTGGCCTTGAACGGTACGTATTTCACTGGCGGGCGCACAACTGTCGATGGCGTGGAAAACGATGATCGGCAAAAGAACTCGCGGGCGGGTATCACAGTAGCTCTGCCGATCAACCGGCACAACTCGGTCAAGCTCTACGCAAGCACGGGAGTATCTACCCGCACTGGCAGCGATTTCGATATTATCGGCATTGCTTGGCAATACCGCTGGGGCGGAGGGCTTTAGGCTGCTGCTTATTGTTCGGGGTTAGAAATGTAATACCCGGAACCGACGAAGCCTTCAAAATCGGGGATTTTCCGGAAGTAAGAAATTTTCGGTTGTAATTGCTGAGTCACGGGATTAACCATCTCATACTCGAACGCGCCCCAACCCCGCGCTTTACTCATCTCAATCATCTGTTGGACCACCAGTTTGCCGTCCGGTCCGCGTACCTGCGCCAGGCTCTTGTCCAAATTCACACCCGGTATGGTGATCTTCGCGGAATTAGCCAGATTGTTGCCGACGAAGTCGTACACAAACACGTACAACTCGCCATCCCGAAAGGGATTATCAGGCTGTTTAAAATCCTGCAACGCCTGTTCCAACCCCACCGTTTCGATATGCGCCAAGGCTTGGCGGACCAAGGTAATGGACTCTTTCTTGGCTGGAGGCTTTTCAGCCCGATAATAGCCTGAGCCGATAAATCCGTCGAAATTCGGGATTTTTTTGAAATAAGAAATCTTAGACTGAATCTGCTGAGTTTCCGGGTTGATCCAGTCATACTCGAAAGCGCCGCCGCCGCTGGCTTTGGTCATTTCGATCATTTGCTGGATCACTAATTTACCGTCCGGACTGCGTAAGTCTTTTAAGTTAGCGCCGGGCAAGTCCAGCGGTACGGAATTAGCCAAGTTGTTCCCTTCGAAGTCGTAGACAAAGACATACAAGTCTCCCTCTTGAAAGGGGTTGTCGGGTTGTTTGAAATCCTCCAACGCCTGCTCCAACCCAATCGCCTCAACTTGGGCCAGTGCTTTGCCGACTAGGCTAATAGCCGCTTTTTTCGTACTGACTTCATCAGCCCAAGTACCGCTAGCGATCATCGCTACGGAAAGGAACAGCAGAACCCTACAAAAGGTTGCTTTTAAATCAGTCATGATCATCCCCTAAACCACCGGCTAAACCTGTTCTAATACATCGCGAACCGCCCGTGCTAGGTCGTGTTGTTGAAACGGTTTATCCAACATGGGACAGCCCAACAATGCACGCTCTTGAGCAGCTTTATCCGGATAGCCGGACATGCCGAGCACTCTGATGCCCGGATGTCGGTGCTGCGCCACACGGACTAGGTCATGGCCGCTGATGCGACCCGGAATCACCAGATCCGAAAGCAGCAGATCGATGGTTCGATCAGATGCCAGGATGTTCAGTGCGGTCTGGCCGTCCTCGGCTTCGCGAACCGTATAACCCAACTCATCCAACACGCGATGGATAAACTGCCGCACATCAGCATCATCCTCGACGAGCAGAATGGTCTCATCGCCCTCCTCCTGGTCATCTTCGGTTTTCGGTTCCGGCGCTGTGTCGATAGAAACGGTGGACGATCGGGGCAAATAAATAGCCACCGTTGTCCCGCTCCCTTCCTGGCTTTGAATGCGCACGTGACCGCCGGACTGCTTAACGAACCCGTACACCATGCTAAGACCCAGCCCGGTACCCGCCCCCGGATCCTTGGTGCTGAAAAAAGGCTCGAAGGCATGTTCCACAACCTCGGGCGACATGCCGATACCGGTGTCGGTCACAGTTAATAAAACGTAGTCGCCCGGTTCAGCGTCAAGATCGACCTGATCCGGGTCGAGTGTGACATTGTCGGCTTGGATGATTAGTTTTCCTCCCTTCGGCATCGCATCGCGGGCATTAATGGCCAAATTCAACAGTGCGTTCATCAATTGATTGGGATCGGCCAGGATATTCCAGACATCCTCGGCGATATGCGTTTCGATGTTAATCGTCTCGCCCAAGGTGCGGCGGAGAAAATCCACCAATTCGGACGCCTGCCATGCCAGTGACAGCACTTTGGGTTTTAAACTTTGCTGACGCGAAAAAGCCAGCAGGCAGGCGAATCAATTCAGCCCCGCAGCGCGCCGCATTCATCGCTGTCTGAACGGCTTTCAGCCACTCAGTCATCGCCTCGTGCTCTTTCTCAAGATTTTTTTTGAGGAAAGCGAGACTGCCCATGACCAGGGTTAGTAAGTTATTGAAGTCGTGGGCGATTCCACCGGTGAGTTGACCGATGGCCTCCATCCGCTGTACCCGGTTCAAAGCCCGCTGGGCGTGTTGGTATTCGGTCAAATCTTGACCGAGCATGAAAAAACCTAATATTTCTCCGCTATCACTGCGATGCGGAATGAAGGAGAAACAGATCTCCAACGCGCGGTCTGCAACTGTGCTGATCTCCATACTCGACACTGCCCTCCGTGCCTTGCAACGCGGCTTGCACCTGGGGTTGTAACCGCTCATAAAGCGTAGCCCCCATGATGTCCTGGAAAGGTTTTCCGATCATGGCCGTGGGTGCAACGCCGAACCAATCCTCATGTTTTTTATTGGCGAATCCGTAGCATAGCGCCGAGTCGACATAGGCGATCAGCGCAGGCACCGCGTCGGCGATGGAGCGTATCCAATTCTCGCTGGTGCGCAGAGCAGCGGCGGTTTGTTTGTGGGAAGCCACTTCGGTGGCCAGCTGGGTATTCAGCGTTTTGAGTTCCGCCGTGCGTTCCGTAACCCGCGCTTCCAATCGAGACCGACTTTCCTGCAACTCAGTCTCTGCCTGTTTGCGCGCCGTGATGTCCGTGTACAACGTGATGAACCCCCCTTCGGCGATGGGGTTACCGCAAATTTCCAACACAGTCCCGTCGGGGCGGGTCCGTTCAAAACGGTGGGGCTGGAAAAAACCGGCCAGCTTCAGGCGTTCTTGTCGTTGCGACTGGGCATCTCCCGGGCCGTATTCACCGCGCTCCACGTTGTAGCTGATCAGCGCCTCAAACGGGGTGCCGACCCGGACCAGTTCGGTGGGAAACCCCAGCAATTCTAGAAAGCGCCGGTTCCAGGCTACCAGACGCAACTGTCGAT
>JAAUQA010000176.1 GCA_012032855.1 Candidatus Competibacteraceae bacterium | reverse complement strand
TCCGGTCGGGCCGTGACGTTTTATCGGCAGGCCGCTGCTGCTGGTTCAGCCAGTGCCACACTGGAGTTGGCGCGGGTTTATAGTCAGGGTAATGGGGTTGTGCGCGATTATCGGCAGGCCATTACGCTGTTTCAAGAGGCCGGCAAAGCCGGCGTCGCTTCGGCTTATCTCGAGCTTGGTCGTTTGTATGCCGGTGCGGATGGGTTTCCGCAAGATCCACAGCTGGCTGTGGAACATTTCGAGCGTGCCGCCGCACTGGGGTTGAGTTCAGCTTATCTGGAACTGGGTCGAGCGTATTCCCAAGGGCTCGGGGTCGAGCGTGATCCGGCACGCGCCTTCGATTATTTCTCGCAAGCGGCGGAAGGCGGCAAAACCGGTGCTTATATCGAACTGGCGCGAGCCTATTCCGAAGGCGTAGGCACGGTGCGCGATCCAATTGAGGCAATCAGCTTCTATGAACAGGCGGCAGCCACCGGTTCGGTTGCTGCCGCCCGCGAACTCGGACGAGTTTACGCCGAAGGTCTGGGTGTGCCGGTTGATCGCGGTGAAGCGGTGCGCTGGTATCGGCAGGCCGCTGAGGGCGACAGCCGGCCCGCCATGGACTATCTTGCCGAGGCCTATCGCACCGGTTCCGGCGTTCCCAAAGATTCTCAACAAGCGGTGTATTGGTATCGGCAGGCGGCGGAAGCCGGTTCGGCGTCAGCCATGCGCGAACTCGGCTGGGCTTATTTGGCAGGTCAAGGCGTTAAGTCTGATCGAGCGATGGCGAACCGCTGGTTCGAACGTGCTGTTGCCTTACAGCCGAATTATGCGCTTCAGATCGGTAAATCTCTGCTGCGCGGAGAACGCGGCGTGCGGGACGTCGAACTGGCCTTTAACTGGTATCAACGGGCCGGGCGCGGTGGTGGCGTCGAGGCAGCTAGTGCCATTGCCCGGGCCTACGAACGGGGTATCGGGACCTCTCCGCAACCCGAACAGGCCTTGCGCTGGTATCGCCGCGCCGCCGATTTGGGCGACACCGATGCCGTGCTGAAAGTTGCACACGCGTATCGCAAGGGCTATGGCGGCGTAGCCGATCCTGCCGCCGCCCGCGATTGGTTCGCGAAAGCCGCTAGGCGCGGTAGTATCGAGGCCATGTTGTATTTGGGTAATGCCTATGCCGTGGGGGACGGTGTCGATCAGGATTTCTCGCAAGCTGCCCAATGGTACGAGAAAGCCGCCAAAGCGGGCGATGCCGAAGCGCAATACCGGTTGGGCATGATGTACGTGCAAGGCGTCGGCATTGAACGGGATCTGGAAACCGCGCGTAAATGGCTGAGCGCTGCCAAAAAGAACCGCTATACCTTGGCGCAATCCGGTCTTGATCTGTTACAGGGCCTAGCCTCCAACGGCACTACCCCACAGTAATACTGATAAGGTTTTCCATGGTGTTGAAGTTACCAAAACAACGAAAAACGCTTCGTACTTTGCTGTTACTGACCCCAGTAGCCTGCATGACCCAGTTATCGGCGCAAGAGCCTCAGCCCCAATCGGCTGACGCCTTGCCGGATGCCTTACCGAGGCTGCCGGATGATTTCGGCACAGCCTCCGATGAACCCGAGGCGCTGGTTACCCTCACGGTCGATGGGCGGGCTGGGGTTTTCTACGATGACAATGTGCTGCGTAGTCCTAATGATGAGGAAGGCGATTTCACGGCGGTGATCGCACCCCGGCTGCGGTTGCGATCCAAACCGAACGGTATCGCTGGGATGCGTCAGCCGAGGTTGAAGCGGGTGAATACCGCAACATATCGGGCAACGATTATGTCGATTTCGATCTACGTGCGGAGGGTGACTTGCAGGGTTCGGACACCAACGAATTAAGCGGTCGGGCACGATTTGGCTATGATCACCAACCGATCGGCAGTTTCCCCGACGATCCTGAGCGAGCAGCGGAATCCGCGACTGAATTCCAGCGTGGCGAAGCGGCTTTGGAGTGGCGTTATACACCTGCACAGCTGTTTGTCGAATTGGCCCCGGAAGTCCTTTATTTCAATTACGACAATAACCGGCGGCAGGACGGTACTCCTATTTTCAACGATGACCGCGACCGCACGGAATTTGAGCAATTGGTGCGGGTCGGTTATCGGACAGGGAATAAATTGTTGCCTTATGGATTCGGCACCTATAACACCCGCAACTATCGGGAAAACGTCCGGGGCGTCGAACCCTTTGATCGGGATTCGGAAGGGTTTACCGTAGGCGCGGGGGTGAGTTACGGTGAACCCAAGGATGCGGCGGCCTTCGACATCCGGGTTGGTTTTTTGGAACAGGACTACCGCGCCAGCAGCCTACCCGATGTCGAAGATGTTGCCGTTTCGGCCTACGCATTCTGGCAGCCGGCGTTGCGTTGGCGGCTCAGTGGGGCAGTGGAACGCACCGTCAAGGAAACGACTCTGGAAGGCACTTCATCGTATCTGGAAACCGATGTGGAATTGGGTGCGCAATACGCTTTACGCCCGGACATCGACCTCTATGCCGAGGCGTCGTATACCAACCGGGATTATCAGACCAATCCGGCAGCCCGCGAGAATCGCGAAGACGACGTGTATCGTGGCGTGGTCGGCGCGACTTGGCGTTTACCAAGCAATTGGTATTTCAATGCGCATTATGATCTGACGGTGCGCGATTCGACCGATCCCGATGTCGAGTACGACTCCAATACCTTTAACCTCGGGCTGGGGGCGCGCTTTTGATGACACCGGCAAAAGCGCTGGAGAAGACCAGGCGTATCGCCTATCCGTGGGTATGGCATCTGCTTTATGTGTTGGCGCTGGTCGCGGCGGCGTTGTCTTTGCCTGCTGAAGCCTGGACCCGACTTGACTCGGGATTGTTGTTGCCGATCGGCATCATCGGCTTGTGGCGGTATGGCTGGGGTTTGTTGCACTTTTTGCGGGCGCAAATCTACCGGCGTTGGGTGTTTCCACGCATGCGCCGCGCCGCCGATCAGATCGGCACCACGGAGCCGCCGCCGGAAGCGTTTTTGCTGGTCACCAGTTTCCGCATTGACAGCGCTACCTGCGGGCGGGTTTACCACGCTACCTTCGAAGCGGCTAAACACAGCGGTTGTCCAACCACGGTGGTGGCTTCCATCGTGGAGATGGCGGATCAACGGCTGATTAAACAAATTTATGCCCGTACTGTCAGCCCTCAAGATCAGATCCGGTTGATCTTTGTGCGCATCGCAGGCACCGGCAAACGCGATGCGCTCGCCTATGCCTTTCGCGCGATTTCCTTGCAACGCCCCGATCCCGATGCGGTAGTGGCGGTGATAGACGGCGATAGCATCGTGCCGGCTGATTTAATCGTTAAATCAGCCGGGTTCTTTCGGATGATGCCGCAGGTCGGCGCGCTTACCACGGATGAAGATTGCCAAGTCGAAGGCCGACGAATCTTCCGCGAATGGTATTCGCTGCGGTTTGCGCAGCGCCAGATTCTGATGTGTTCAATGGGCTTGTCAAAACGGGTGCTGACCCTGACCGGACGCATGTCGTTGTTCCGCGCGTCGATCATCTGCGACCCCACGTTTATTGCCCAGGTGGAGATGGATTACATCGACCACTGGCGGCTCGGGCGAATTCGTTTTCTCACCGGCGACGATAAATCCACCTGGTTCTGGCTGCTCAAGAACGGCTATCAAATGATTTATCTGCCGGATATTACCGTAACCACCGTTGAGCAGCCGCCGTCCGAGCATTTCGTCACCGCTGCTTCGATGCTGATGATTCGCTGGTTCGGCAACATGCTGCGTACCAATGCTCGCGCATTGCGGCTCGGCCCTCGTCGGATCGGCTTGTTCGTGTGGTGGTCGGTATTGGATCAACGGGTGTCGATGTGGACCTGTTTAACCGGGGTAGTCATCGCATTGCTGGCGACCTTATTTGTAACGCCGGTTGCGGCATTGCTCTACGCCCTGTGGATTGCCGGCTCGCGTTATGTACTGACATTGCTGCTGCTCAGTGTGCGCCCGCAAGTCTCTTTGTATTACCCGGCCTTGCTCTATTTCAACCAAGTGTTCGGCTCAATAATCAAGGTTTATGTGTTTTTCCGCTTGGACCGGCAGAAATGGACTCGCCAGAAAACCACCTCGCAACGCACCGTATCGGCCTTCAGGGCAAGATTCGACGCGGCGTTTTCCGGCTATATGCAGCTACTTTGCGTCGGCTTATTTGTTTACACCCTGGCCGTCATGATCGGTGTGCTTGATTTGCCATTTCAACCGTCCGCTATTGAGGCTGGGTGGGGACACAATCCCGTAACGCCCGTGGCCCTCAGTCATTAACCGCAACTAGAGAAAAAGCCAATATGGGAGCCATAGAATCCGCATTCATCCATGAAGCCGAAGTACAACGGCAACATGCCCGTCATCGCCTGCCGATCAAGGTCGTGCTGCGCGATACTGTGTTCAGCGTTACCGATTGGTCACTCGGCGGTCTCAGCATCGATTTGAGCGGGATCGATTGGGACCTGGAATTCAGCGACGGTCCGCAAGTCGGTGAGCTCGTGCCGCTGCAATTGCTGTTCGAGTTCGTCGGCTTCACCTTCTCACTGGCCGTCAACGGCGAGATTCGCAACTGGCAATCGGAAACCAAGCGGACTGTACCCACCGCACCCTCGGTTAAGAGTAGTGTGCCGTTGCTGCCTGTACGAAAAGCCGAGCAAGCCGAGGAGTTGCAGCGACTGGGTGTGCAATTTGTTAATCTCACTCCACAACAATCCGCCTTCTTGCGTTATTTATTGGATGCGTATATCGCCGGTGAATTGGTAGAAGCAGCCGATCTGTTAGAAGTCGTCGCCCGGTGCAACCGGCGGCACCACGCGCCTTACCGAAACGGTCGGTACCGTCCAGCACTGCCGGTCGGGCGTTGCATTTCGGCAAGCGGTCAGCGATTTGGGCCACTGTCGGTGTGGCGAGTCTGTTTCTGGTCGGTGCGGTCAGCGCCAGCGTGTACGACAAGCTATTCGTGATCCCTGCCGAGTCGGCGTTTTTAACCGCGGACGTAATTATGGTTACGGCGCCGACAGCCGGCGTGTTGAGCACCTTGCCACCTGTTGGGCAAGAGATTGTAGTGCACGGCAGTCCCATCGTTGGCATCGATAACGGCTCAAGTTATGGCGTGACGGTCGATTCTCCTTGTAACTGCCGGGTGGTGGCTCGCAAAGCCAAAGCCGGGATGTATATCAAGCAGGGCGACACCCTACTGGTGTTGGCGCCGGATACGGCCAAGCCTTATGCCCTGGCTCATTTACCGCCCAACCAAGCGCTGGCCCTGCAAAACGGTGCTGAAGTTCGAGTAGAGCTTGGCGATGGTGAGACAGCGGTGCCCGGTACAATTCGCGAAATCCGCCGCCATGCCGATCTGTGGGCAACTGGGCAAGGTAATCCCGGCCTATGGACGCCGGTGGAAGTGGTTATAGAGTTCGGCGAGGATCTGCCCCTGTCAGCCATTGGTGCGCCTCTAGCTGTAGAATTCGATACGTTCAAGTCCAGCCGTCTGGGTCGTTTGCTGAACGGCTCATCAGTGGGCACGGTCAAGCCGGATGAAACGGCCGTGCAAAGCAGCCCCGGTAACGCGAGTTAATGAGTGTGGATAAAGTTTGGGGTATTGGGCGCGGTAGGACCTCGCAGTTTTGGGTGTTGCGAGCCTTTGCGGGGACTGCCGCGCTCGTTTTTTGGTGTTATATGACCCCATTGAACGCCGCCGGATTAGCAGATGTACAGGCATTAGCGGAAGCAGTGCGTAGCCAGGTAGTGACAGCCGAGTCCTTGGCCGAATTGCGCGAACGCAGTAATGCCTATGCAGCTGCCTTGGACGCCTTCGATGAATTAACCGAGGCTAGCGCTTCTACCGAACCCGCCGAAGCAGAGACGGTAAGCTATGCCCAGGCATTAGTGAATGAATTGGCTGCCGGTGGGATTAATCGCGATATGCTGATTTACGGTCGAGTGGTGGCCCTGATAGCACATGTCGCGCAGGATCGAGACGATCCTGACGATACCCGCACGGCCGCCTACCTGGCTGCTTTGGAGATCAACGACCCGGGCTTGCAGGCGTCCGCTTTGTTAAGTATTGCAGACACCTATCAACCAACCGAGACAGCTCAGGCCGTGCGCTTTGTCGGCTTTGCGCTGGATCGCTTGATCAAGTTAGACGATCCTCATGAACGTTCTGTCGGTATGCGTGACGCGATTGCGACGGCGCTGCGTTTAGGACCGCCGGGGTTTACAGTGGCTGAAGACACCATAGCCAAATTGCAAGAAGCGTCGTTAAGGGCGGCAATGCGGCATCGCCGGGCGTTGGCGCTGATCAATGCTGGCCTAGCCCCTGATAGAATTCGGCAGACCAAGGCGGAGCAGGTCGACGAAACCACTCGTATCGAAACTCTCGTGGTTGCAGCCAAAGCCGCCCTGACAGAGGGCGATCTCGATTTGGCATTACTGGCGACCGAGGCAATCCCGCTGGAGGCTGAACAACAGCGCCGCACACTTTTTCAGACCATACACAGCGGTGCACTGGAAAAACAACGCTTCGAGTTGGTCACTGCGGCGGCGTTCGGTATTCCAGGTTTGGGTGAACAGTCGGATCGATTGCTGGATCAAGTCAGCGTTCATTTGGCGGCGGATTATCCTGATCGGGCACGCATTGTTGCCAATCTGATTCTGGAGCCGCAGGCCGCTTCCGAGGCGTATGCAAAATCGGTCGGCGTGGAGTTTCCGATCGCTAAAGACAGCGACCAATCAATTGCCGCGTCGCTGGACGCCAACGCG
>JAAUQA010000175.1 GCA_012032855.1 Candidatus Competibacteraceae bacterium | reverse complement strand
CATCGAACAGCCGAATGTGTAACCAGTAAAACCCACCCATCAGCGGCACATTGGGATAGGTGATGGTAATTTCCCGTTGTTTCCCGCGCAATGGCGGCTTACCGGAAAGATGAGTACCGGTGGCAAACACCCCGTAATCGGTGCCGAATTTCAGCGACACCATCACATGGAAGGGCAGATCATCGGATTGGCATTCGGTACGAATGCGTAACCGCAAATCGTCGCCACGGGAGATCGGCAATTCATTCAATATCGCCGCTTCGGTAATCCGTACCGGCATGTTGGCATATTTCGCTCCCGTTTCATTCTCAACATCTTCTTCTTTGCCCAACTGATACGCTTCATATGCCGAAGTGACCTGCATACTTTCGCCATAGCGTTCGACAACACCGTTTTTGAGCCACAGGGTTTCTTCGCAAAATAAGCCGATTTGATACATGCTGTGCGTACAAAAGATGATGGTGCGACCACTTTCTTTGATTTTCATGATGTGATCGATGCATTTCTTTTGGAAATACAAATCCCCGACCGCCAACGCCTCGTCAATAATCAAAATATCGGGGTCTAGGGATGACACTAGGGAAAACGCTAACCGCATACGCATCCCCGTGGAATAGGTCTTTAACGGACGATCGATAAAAGACTGCAATTCGGAAAAGGCAATGATCTGATCGATTTTGGATTTAAGCAGGGAATGGGGTAATCCTAGTATGTCGCCGTAGAAGAAAATATTCTGCCGACCGGTGAACTCAATATGAAAGCCAATCCCCAGCTCCAGCAATCCCAATACCGTTCCATGCGCCTGGACTTGGCCGCTAGTCGGTTCAAGAACCCCTGCAATCAGCTGCAATAAGGTGCTTTTGCCCGATCCGTTATCGCCGATAATCCCTAGACACTTGCCCTTACCCAACGTGAAACTGACATCCTGCAGTGCGGTAAAGACGTTATGAGTTTTCTTATTGAATAACAGCTCTTTCAACCGATCTGCGGGCTTATCGTAGATCTGGTAGGACTTGCTGAGATGGGAAACGCGCAGTACCGCATAAGTATCGCTTTGCTGGCCGTCCATTTCCCGCGTTTGACTCATTCGCTTTCCAATACCGGTTGAATCGGGATGAACTTGCGTTGCAATCGCTTGGCCTGCTTAGCTTGGGAACGCTGTTCCCGCTCCAGATATTTGGTTTTGATGGCCTGCGCTTCGCTCAGCGCTGCGGCCTGCGGTCGCCCGGCAAACCAACCGGACGGCTTACCTTTCATCTTGGGCAAGGTGGCGTTCCATTCGAAATACGCCAAGTCCGGCTTGTGATCACAGCCATTACACAGCTCCGACACGCTACGGTCGCCTTGGTTGAGCCGTTTTCTGAGCGCGGAAATTGTTGTCCATACCACGCCTCTTTAACCGACTGGCGGGTTAAATCCCCCATCTGATTTTGCGAATCGAAATCGTGACAACAGGACAGTACGTGGCCCTTGGGATTGATGTACAGCGCATAATTGGGCAGATCACAGTATCCCTGATCCAGTGTTTTACCGTATTGTTCGATATGACCCGCCCGGCTGACCCAATCGGTATACACCGTTCGATCCGTATGCAGAATCTTGTCCGGGTGCTGGCTGCGGGCGTATTCCACTAGCTCGCGGTTCTGCTTCAGGGCTTCCTCGTCATAGGAGTTGATCAGCAACAGGTCCAAACCGCTGTCGAACAATCGGTCCAACCGCTCTCGATTCAACAGATCGCCGTTGCTGACCAGACTGTGACAGCTGGACGGCAACATCAGGCTGGCGTAGCGGATAAACTCGTAAATCCGCTTGTCGGTGAGCGGTTCGTTGGTGCTGAACAACGAGATCCGCCCGACAAATTTCATTTCCGCCAACTGATCGATAATCTTGAAAAACAACCCCGCCGACATGGGATTGGCCGGAACCTCGTCTTTAATTCCGTAGAGGCAGAAATGACAGGTTCTGTTGCAAACGGTGTTGGTTTCGATATTGACTTGCACGAAGCGGCGGGTCGGTAATCCCCATTCGAAATACTTGCGGTAATAGAAAAGCGCTATGAGCGCATGGACCTGTTGTAAGGCGCGCTGAACGGTATTGAGCCATCGTTGGGACACGGGAAAGCACCTGATCGTTTATTCAAAAGGCAGGTGGACTATATTGCAATTCGATTCTGCGATCAAATCGCGCAGATCCGGCTGGGGCGAGGAGATGATTAGCGTTGGCTCGATATTGTTCTTACCGGCAATAAGCAATAGCTGACGCAAAAAGCAGAACGGTGAGGCCAACGTGTTTCTCATCTCCCATCCATTAAGGCGATGAGAAACACGGCCCAACTCGGCTCAACAAACCATCAAGTGTGATACCCCTGCCAGATCAGGCTTAAAGTATCCGCAGCACCGGCGCTCACTTTGTAATCCACATAGCGAGATACCGACGTTTGTCCCGGATTGATTTCCACCGTGGTAATCCCCGCTTGACTGGCCGCAATCACGGGGCCGGCGATATAGGGGAAAACGCTGGTCGTGCCGATGCTAAACACCATATCGAATCCCAATCCTAACTGCTCATACATCAGGTTGATAGCGTGTTCTGGCAGCATTTCGCCGAACAGCACCACCCGTGGCCGCACGGTAGCACGGCAGTGTGGGCAAGTCGGCGGCATGTCTAACTCCGCGTAGTGCAACACAGTGGCTTGATAATCGCAGATAGTGCAATGCAGGTCGTGAATATCGCCGTGGATTTCGATGAGGTTCCGGCTCCCCGCTTCGCGGTGAAAGCCGTCAATATTTTGGGTCAACACCCAAACGTCAAAATGGTTTTGCAGTTCGGCAATGATGCGATGGGCTTGATTATGCCGTGCGTTCCGACAGGACTGTTCGATTTGATGAATGTACTTCCAGGTAATATGCGGGGCTTTTTCCATCATCTGACCGGACAGCGCGATTTCGATAGGCAGCTGTTCCTCGGTTAGTTGCTCATTATAAAGCCCGCCGATTCCCCGGTAGGTCGGTAAGCCCGAATCGGCGGAAATCCCCGCCCCGGTGATGAACAACAAACGCCGGGCACGACGCATGTCCTCGACGATGCAGTGAATGTTATCTCGTTGTAAGTCGAACATAGGCGTATTATTGGCACATGAGAAGCAAATAGTTCTTTAACTATCAAAAGCATACATACAGGATACAATCGACGCAACCAGCTACTCTGGTTAGAGCACCGGTCCGAGCATCGCGATAGTATTGTTCCATAGGTGTCGTTTCATGGGCCACTCGCTGACCTCGTCCAGTTCAATCAAGCGTGAGCGGGAAATGTATTGCTGCTGGCGTTGCTGCACATCGGCGGTTAGCGATGGATCGTAGAACAGGATGTTGTTCTCGTAGTTTAATTCGAAGCTGCGGCGGTCCATATTGGCAGAGCCGATCAGGGTAACTTCCCCATCCAGAGTTAGCGACTTGGTGTGCAATAATCCGCCTTGGTATTCAAAAATACGAACTCCGGCGGCGAGCAAATCAGCATAATAGCTGCGGCTAGCGGCAGCGACGACCCAACTGTCATTTTTAGCCGGGAACACAATAGTCGTGGCTACTCCCCGGCGAGCGCCCGCGCACAGGGCTGACTGCAGCGGATCGTCAGGCACGTAGTAAGGCGTCGTGATGATCAGCTCGCGGCGGGCACTGTAGATCAGCGCTTCGAACATCTCCGGCATCGCGGAGTTGCGCACGGTCGGCCCGGTGCCAATCACTTGTGCGGTCAATCCAGGCGGAGATGGCGGGATCGGTCGCCGCAGCAGGTCTGCGATGTCGTCGTCCACATGGGCCATCCAATCACTGGCGAACACGTGCTGATTCTGGCGCGCAATCGGTCCCTCGAAACGCATCATCGCGTCCACCCAAGGCGCGTATTTGGCCTTGATGCGGAACTCCGGGTCCGCGCAATTCTGACTCCCGCAATAGGTGATCCAATCGTCGATGACGACGATCTTGCGGTGATTGCGCAGATCAATGCGACCGGTCAACGCGCGCCGCAGCGGATTGCCTATCGGCAGCGCCCGAGCTAAGCGAATCCCAGCGATCTGCATGGACTGCCAGTGCTCTGAACGAATCAGCAAACGCGAGCCCAGATCATCCGCCATAGCGCGGCAAGTGACGCCACGCGCGGCGGCGCGTTTGAGGGCTTCTACGACCTTACAGCCGTTGTTATCCGGTAACCAGATGTAAAACAAGAGGTGAACATGATCCTGTGCCGCATCAATGTCCGCCACTAGCGCATCAATGGTTGCGTTGGAATCCTGGAGCAGATGCGCCTGATTACCACCGATGGGCTCGAAACCGCTGATTGACTGCCCCACTCGAAACAAATGGGCATGGTGTTCAGGCACATCGGGCTTTAGATTTGCGACATCTGTTTGTACAGCGTCAGTGACATCGGGCATCTGTGACAAAACGGCCTTCATCCGCTGCGCACGACGGCGACCGATGTTGACTTCACCGAGCAGGATATAAGCGAGGATACCCAACATTGGCAGAGCGAAAATCACCACCACCCAGGCAATCCGCGCTGCCGGATCACGATGTGGACGCAGCAGCACGCGTACCACAAGCCCGAACTGGATGAATGTGTGCAGCATCAAGGAAAACGCCGCAAAAAACGCTGTCTCGCTCAACGGTATGAATCCTGAAGCGTAAAGGCTGTTTTAGTAACGTTGGTTGGCGGGTAATGGCAAGATCTGTCCGGAATCTCTACTGAGCATTGATTTAATGCCGGATTTGGACTTCATGTTGCTCCTTTGCATGCCGAATAGCGGTCAACCGAGCCAGCCGAATCGCCTCCGCTAAATCCTCACCTTTCAAACCCTGTTCGACAAGCGGACGCGCTTGTACTGAGGCCGCCGCTTGATAAGCTGTGCGAAAATAAGCCGTCTGCGGATAAGGTCGCTGTTCCAAGCCCGTGCGCCCGCGCGCATCGATTTCACAGGCCAGCAGGAACTGTTCGAATCGCTGCGGTTTTCGAAAAGGATCTAAGGCTTGTAAGGTTTTCAGCACGGTTTTCGGGCGTAGCTCCATCACGCGATGGCAATGCGTATGGTAGCGCGCCACTAACACCGCTAAATCCCGATAGTCTCGTGGCACCCGCAAGCGCTGACAAAATGCCTTAACCAAGTCAGCACCGCGTTCCTCGTGCTCAATATGCCGGGGCCATTCGGGCGGCGGGGTGAGTCCTTTGCCCAAATCATGCACCAGCGTTGCGAAACGAACTGGCGTGTCGGCTTGTAAACGAACCGCTTGTTGCAGGCACAGTAACACATGCCGACCGGTATCGACTTCCGGATGATGTTGCGGTGGCTGCGGTACGCCGAACAAACAATCGATTTCTGGAAAATGCGCGCCAACGCCCCGCATTCCCGCAACACCTCAATGAATCGACCGGGATTAGGTTCGTTCAGCGCTTTCACGGTTTCCGCCCACACCCGTTCCGGCACCAGCGTATCGACCTCGCCGTCAGCCACCATTGTCTCGATAAGCGCTAAAGTCTCGGGTGCGACCCGAAAACCCAACCGGTCATAGCGGGCGGCAAACCGAGCCAAACGCAATACCCGCACCGGGTCTTCGGCAAACGCGGGAGACACATGTCGCAGCCAGCGATTTTCCAAATCGCTTAGACCGTGATGCGGATCAATCAAACGGCCTTGCGCATCGCGTGCTATCGCGTTGATGGTGATGTCACGCCGCTGCAGATCCTGCATGAGCGTTACATCGGGTGCGGCATGGAAATGAAAGCCATGATAGCCCGGCGCTACTTTGCGTTCGGTTCGCGCCAGTGCATATTCATCGTGGGTCTTGGGATGCAGAAATACCGGAAAATCCTTGCCCACCGGTTTGAACCCGCGGGCTAACATTTGCTGTGGCGTGGCGCCGACCACCACCCAATCGCACTCTTTGACCGGCAACCCAAGCAACTCATCGCGCACTGCGCCACCGACCAGAAAAACCGCCTCACCTAGCCCCGCTGTTGCCGTATCCTGTTCAGTCATTATGCGTCAAAACTTATGTTGGTTTACCGAATCGCCGTCCCAAGCCTAGCCCCACCGCCAATGACTACGCATAGCAGCAGCAGCACGACACCGTCGCCGAGTATGACATATGGCGTTGTGCCCCGCAGGGGCTGCACCAATCCCTGTACAACTTGGGTATGAAATAACTGACTTTGAGCAATAATCCGTCCGTGGGCATCAATCAGTGCGCTGACCCCGGTATTGGTGGCGCGCGCCATTGCACGCCCCATTTCCAAGGCCCTCATGCGGGCGATTTGCAAGTGCTGATAGGGCGCCAGGGAACGACCGAACCAAGCATCGTTACTGACATTGACTAAAAAACGAGATTCCGGCAGGGTGCGGCGTATCTCGCTGCCAAATACCGCCTCGAAGCAAATCGACACACCGACCGGTTGGCCCGCCACCCGCAACAGCGGTTGCTCCGTGCCACCGGGGGTAAAATCGGCCAAGGGAATATCCACCAGCCGATGAAAAAACGTCAGGAACCAGCGCAACGGCAAATATTCGCCAAAAGGCAACAAACGGTGCTTGTGATAAAACCCATGCGAACGACCCAAACTGAACACACTGTTGTGAAACACTTCGGTTTCCCAAGAACCGGAGGGCACGCCAATCAGATAATCCACTCCGCTTTCCACCGCCTCGACCTCCAGGCGTTGGATGAAATCCTGGGCATCTTGAAAAAAAACGGGAATGGCAGTTTCCGGCCAAATAATTACATCGCTATCCGCAGCGACATCCAGGCTTAACTCGGCATAGCGCA
>JAAUQA010000174.1 GCA_012032855.1 Candidatus Competibacteraceae bacterium | reverse complement strand
TAGTGCCTAGCTTTTTGATGTCGTATACCCTGTCGTTATTGTCCAAAGCGGCGGGCAGGGTAATGGTCACAGCGCCCCCGGCTGTGTCGTCGTCCACCAATATGTAACGCTTGTCCAGTGCCGTATAAGCTGTCGTCGCGACCACCACGTATTCATAGGCGTTCTTTTCCAGGTATGGCGTAAAAACGACATTTGTAGGCTTTTGTCCCGGGATCGACATCTGACCCACTAGCTTTTTCAATGTTTGCATGATACCCTTGCCGGCATGAGTCCGATTATTGCGTTAGTAGTGTGGTTTGCCATTGGCGGTTATGTCATTGGCAAGCGATATAACAAGTCAGGAACTGGAATACTGGTCAGCATTCCGCTGGCCATTGCGCTTTATGTTGGAGCGCATGTCGTTCTAGTTTAGTGGCCCGCCAGTCCTGACAGTATCCAGCGCCGACTGGATGTCCTTGCGGCGTAAAGCCGAGGCTGCCCGCTTCGATCCCTCCGCAGCCACAAATAGCGGCAAGCCCAGTGCCGGGTTTAGTGTGGTCATGCCGACATTAAATGCACCTGACACGATGCCACGCGGGCAAACCAGCCTATCCTTTGCAGGTTCCTTGTAATACTGCCACCTTCAACAGCAGCGCGTATTGCGTCCAGCTCTGTCTTATTGAAAGTTCTGCGTGCTTTCTTGTTGTTCAGAATCTGGGAGTCAAGGAGCTTTCTAATCTTGTCCTCAACCGTTAGGCGCTCTGTTGCGTTGGTCTTTGCCCCCCTCTCGGCGCGATCAATAATATCCTCGATCTTTTCGGTATTTCTTGCTCTGCGCCACAGCTCCCGACCCTCCTTCAGAGAGCTTGCAACAATCGCCGGGTCACCACCAGTAACGTCCTTTGCCTCGATGGAGTCAAGGAAGTCGTCTATCTCGTCCATCATCGCCCTTGATACTCGGGCGTCATTGGCATCTGGAGACAGCGCGTTGTTTTTGGCAAAGTCGCGCAACTCTATAATGGTGTCAAGATCAATGCCGACACCGCCGGATTTCTCAATATCTGAGATAATGTTTTCCCTGACGTCAAAACGCCCGTGGCGTTGAGCGCTCAGGTGACTCTTTCTGGAAAGCCATCAGAATTACGGAGATTCTCAATGGATCCCCGCAGCTGCTGAAGCTTGCTGTCGCTGACAACACCGGCATTTTCGCGGACGCGCCTGAATGCTTGGCGGCTCGCAGAAACAACTCCGGGGTGCTTTGTGGCGCTGGCATATCTGGCAACTGCCGAGGCGTACTCGGCGCATCCAAGCGAGCAAGATTACTGCCGCCCCTTGACAGGCTTGCGGCACCCTTAAGCCCGAGTATTTCCGGCACACCAAGCGCAATCGTCTTTGCCAAGGCAGCGCCCCCGGGCTTCCGCCTGTAGCGCCTAGTGCTATATCGTCCAGCGCAAGGTCGAGATTGCCGAATGCGCCACCCACCCTGCGGGATATGTCCTGACCAACCTCTGTTCTGGGCTGGAAGGTCATAGCGTCAAGTCGATTACCGAGTGCCGACGCCGCCCTGTCATTGTTGAACAGATCAAAAATCGGGAACGATGGCACACCGGGAAATCCGCCAAACCCCTTCGGACCTTCGGAAACGCCACCGGCAACACCAGAACCAACCGCCTCAACACCAGCGACCGGCTGTGCCAACGCGCTGGTTCCTAACTGTGCGCCAAGCTCTCCAACACCGGCAAGCGTTGACGGGCCGCGCTTTAGTGCTTCCAACAGTGCCGGGATGCCGCCGTAAATCGTGCCGGACAGGTCGCCAGTTTTTTCAGGCGCTGGAAATTGTTTTGCCAATACGGATTGAATCTCGGCATCGGACATGCTGGCCGGAAATTCGATGATCTCGCCGTTGACTTCTATTTCCTGAAAGTCCGCCACTACTCAATCTTCCCGGTTTGTGGGTTATAGCGGCGCCTCTGGGACGGAGTATCCGCCACAGGATCGACACCAGCTTGTTCTCGCATGGCGTTTTTCATAACTCCGATCTCGCGCTTGTAGTTTTCGTAATGCTGGATTACGGCATTCATGTTTGTGCGCAACACATCAACGTCGCCCTTCAGGTCTATCGATCGCAATGCATTGATGAGAAGATCAAGCTCTCTTTCGGAGACCTGCCCAAGAGCGCCACCCGACTTAGACGCTGATCGCATTTTTGCAGCGTATCGAAGCCGAAGTTAGCCTGAAGGCTCTTAACTGCCTGCGCTAATTGCCTTGGCTCGCCGCCCAAGAATCCCGGCAGGTCGCTCCTGACGGCTGACTCAATGCCCACTGTTGACGACTTGACCAGGGGCAACACATCACGAATCTTGGATATTGTCTGGTCTGCGGTATTAATCGTGCTATCCAGAGATGCAAGGTCGGTCGGCAGTGTTTGCCGTGCTTTCGTCTGGGCTTGGCGGGTTGCTGCATCCGCTGCTTGCTCTGGGCTGACAACCTCTTGCGGAGTTTGTCCACCAAACGACCGCGGAGCCTGCACGACAGTACCGTCTGATAAAGTGATAAACTGACTGCCACCGAATCGAGTCTTGTAAGCCTCGAACGACATTGGTTGCTGGCCAGCGGCTAACGTCTGCTCCACGTATAGCTGGTATTCAGCAATCGACGCTGGCGGCTTTGCCTGATTCGCGTATGGGTTCTTTAGGCGCTCTTCGTTGAGCTTTATCTCGGTTTCGATAAGCCTATTCTTGAAGTCGTTAAGCGACTCCTGCTGCTGCTGCTGTCTTGTCGCGAGAGCAGCTTGGCCAACAGCACCTATGGATGATTGCGGCGTGGTTGAGTATCCCGACTGAGCCAGAAGGTTCATAAAGAACGGGCTGTCAAGCAGCCCACCACCACTGGGCGCGCTGGTCGGCATCAGGATTTGTTCGAGAAGATTAGCCACGGTTTTTCAGCGTCTTGAACAGGGCCTGAGCCAACAGGCCGTAAGGGAGTATGTCGCGGTTTGTTACGCGACCCAAAAGACCCAGAGTTCCCAGATTGCCGGGCGTAAATCCGCCCGCAACATTGTCCGTCAGTTGATCGAAAAAGCCCTTTTTCGGCAAGGTTGTGCTGCCGTTCTGGACCGTAGAGCCGGGAGGTGCCGGGGGGCCGGGCTGTTCCCTCGGAGGCTCCGGTGGCCCCATTTCGGCGAGTTGCTGCTTGGTTTCGTCAACGCGCGATCCCGAAACAGCACCCAAACCGCTGGCAAGTAGGCCGCTGGCCTGTGGCGTGCTTACTGTGCCTGATGGCATCCCGGTACGCCCACCACCAAAACCACCGCCAGGAGTGGGAATAAAGGGCTGTGCAGGTACGACAGTTGGGGGCGTACCGGAACCCGTAAGTGTTGATGCGGTGGTGGCCATGGCCGCCATTGTCATTGGATCGAATCCCATTAGAATATCCCCGATCTGAATACTGGTTGCTTGGATTGAGTTGTACCACCTGCCCCAGGAGCGAGGCCGGAGATACGGCTTATCAGCTGGTTCAACGGATCAAACTGCAGCAGGTTGGATGGATTGTAGATGTTTGATGCAAGGGTCTGTAATTCATCGGAACGCGCCGGAAGGGCTGCGACCTGATTTCTGCCAGCCCCGGCAAACTCGCTCGCCAACCGGGTCTGAGTCAAGTCCGCCGCACGATCAAACTGCATGTCAAGCGAATTGAACGGATTGATGCCACCGCCCGAGTTGAACTGATCCAATGCCCCGCTCGCAGCGGCCTGCATAGGCCCGAGCAAAAATCCGGGCGGTGATTGCGTTGTCGTCGTCTTGACGTTCTTTGGTCCGCGCGACATGTCTAATACCCCACTGACGCCCAATAGCGCCCAGTTTTTATAAAAGAAGAGGCGGTCCAATTCCAACAAGAACCGGATTTATCAACCTTATTCCAGAATCTTTTCATAACTGTTTCACCATTTTAGTGTAAACGGCCCTAAAGCCCTTCAGCTTTCTAAGCCATCCAATACGCCCGTAAAGGCGCATCTCATTAAACCCATGCTCTTTTGCCCACCGCTCTATGACTGGAAGCCAATGTACCCACTCATCGGCATTGGACCCGCCAGCGCATAACAACAGGCAATAGCCATCCTGCAATGACGTAACGAGGGCCGCCTCGATCACATCATTGCGCGATGTCCATAGCTGCATTTTTTGCCGCCTCAGTCCTTTGTAAATATCCCTGAGCGTGTAGTTAGAGCCACGATCAAGACCCCGCTGTAAATGCGGGGAAACCTCTGGCCATACTGCGCGTATCTGGTCGCTGGTAAAGCACACCAGCTCAGACATAGCCAGCCTCAGAGAATTCGATATCAGCACCGATGATTGTGTCGAACCCGCCAGTAACCTCTACCAGCGCTGCGTGATAACGGCCCTCCCTACGCAAGTTCGCGTAACCAGTGCGGGAGTTTGGAGACACAGTGGCCGACCAGGTAATAGAATTTGATACCCTGACCTGAGTTCCGGCCCTGACCACTACCGTTCCGTCACCCGAATACAGCGGGCGTATTCCGGTCACAACAGACCTGCCTCCGGGCGAAAGATCGGTCGTTCCTGTCGCAAGACACGCCGTTTGGGCAACGTCTGACAGTGACTGATCCTGCAGATCAACGGAGCCACTCGAATACACAACAAGCCCAATGTCCTTGTCGTGATCGTTTACCGAATACATACCATATCCGTCATACGCGGGAATTCTGGACCATTGCCTTGTTTTGTAGTTATAGCAAAGATCCTCGCCCTCAAAGAAAATAAGCCCGCGCGCCGGATTCGATACAATGTTGCTTTGCTTGGCCATCAGTTAAAACTGTCGTCAACGATGCCGTAACCGATATCCAAGATCTGGTCGTTTTCCAGCATGTGATAGCCCCGATTGGATTGAAAAAACACCTTGTCATCAACCTGCACCATGCGCCCCTGACGAATGCAACCGCGATCTTCCTCGAAGATATCGAAGTTAAAAACAATATCGCCGCCAACATAGGACATCTTTGTTATGGCCTTTTCCTGAAACACGTAGCCATAGAAGTCATTTGACGATATGGCCGTCACGAATCCGAACCGCGTCGGAAAGGTCTGGGATCCAGCCTGAACCGCCCTTGCGGCATCCGTGTTCGGCGTGCTCCATGACGACGGGTTGTTGATATCCGACCACCTTATTGAGTACCTGTCTGTATTCATGCCGCCCAAGACCGCAAAGTCACGCACGCGGGCAATGCATAAGCCGTAGATTGCCGTATCCGTGGTCGGAATGACCGAGTACGCACCGCCCGCAGGCGGACTGGACGGCTGCTCAGGCGGCGCTACGTTGTAATCAACAATAATTTCTATCGCATCAATAACGAGCTTGATGGTGCCGGTCGGCGTGCCCCACTCGGTGTCCTCTTGGTAGCAGCGGACACTCCAGCCATTGATATTCGCAATCGTTGCTGAGCTTGAAGCCGGTGATAACTGGCCCTTGATATCAAGAGATGTTGAATCGAAGTCGGTCCAGTTGGCTACGGTCGATGGCGCGTTAGTGCCACTAACGTCAAGCACAACGGACCATGATCCAGCCATTTGACCCGGAACAGAGCCAGACACCTTCGCATACACACGGAATTGCACCGTGTTGACTGAGGTTGCCTCTGCCGGCAAGTTCGATAGAGCAAACGAAAACCCGTTAGCGGGGCCGTAGCCACTAAATACTGGCGACACCGTTTCAAGGAACGATCCATCAGCCGCCGCTATGGTCTCGTCAACATTCGTATACGAACCGATGCGACGTTCCCGTTGGCATCTGTAAGGCTTGTCGGGACCAGGATTGCTGTAGGCATCAGTAATCCATATATCCGGCAAAGGCGAGTGATACTGTCGTCGCCGGGGATGATGTTTGGGCCCTGGCCTCAACCGTCCAAACGACCTTACCGTTAAGTTCGCACACATCAAAAGCCCATATCTCGGCACCCGTAACCGCCGTGGCAAATGCCAGCGGATAACCCGTTGCAGAGGTTGTTTCTGTCGCGCCATTTATACCCACATGCAAGGTCGGCGTGGTCTGGTTCGCAAGCCACGCACAAAACACATCGCCCTGTGCGCCAACGGGCTTAGCCACCAGTGACAACACTGTGGCATTCGATGCTGCAAGGCCGCCGGTCGTTGCAAACGAGCCGCTTGAGGCAAGATGCACCGGCTTCCAGCCTTCGGCGTCATGAATGACATTATCCGCCTGAGTCAGGCCGTCATTGCCGAATACCTCTTGGTCTGGTCGCCAGTTCAGAAAATCAATTCTTAGCCCGCTCACGACACCCTCTGCACCAATTGCCCCTTACTTACTGCAGAATCTTTTTCCTCGTCCTTAAGGGTTTGGACGGCATCCTTGTATAATTCTGCCCATACCTGAAGTCGCTGATCGTTCTGGATGAACGGCGCAGATTCAAGCAACGATCCGTACAGCAACACATCAGGCGCATTGGTCACATACCACGACGGATCAGTCGTCCTTAACGGGTCTTTCTTGGCGTAGTACACGCCGTTAAGGGTTCCATCAACAGAGACAGGACCGAACACGAAATTAGCCCCCTCCCGAGATATAACGCTCGGGTACTCGCTGTATGATCGGTTCGGATAGTCCCTGTACAGTTCCTCTAACGGAACCCACTGCAAAAGGCATACAGGGGTTCGGCTCACATAGGCGAATTTCAGCGCCTTGAAGTTGCTCGGAACGGCAGCAACACCGCTCGATATAGATACGCTTAACGCCGTTTCCTCGTTTCTCAGGTGCAGCGTGCGATACAGCTTATTCTCACAGTTCTGCACGAAATTCGGAATGAAAGTCGTAAGATCGTCGCGA
>JAAUQA010000173.1 GCA_012032855.1 Candidatus Competibacteraceae bacterium | reverse complement strand
CAAATGATTTCCTTGGGATCAGCATGAATCAGCGCGGCAAGCTGTTGGCGGGCCTCTTCGACCGCCTGCTGAGCTACCCGGCCAAAGGAATGGCTAGCCGAGGCCGGATTGCCGAAACTGCCGTCTTGAGTCAAATACCGCATCATGGCTTTCGCCACGCGCGGATCAACCGGAGTGGTGGCAGCGTAATCTAAATAAACCGGTAACGGCATAATTAACTACCCGAATGATTCGGTTCCTCGACAGTCTTGGCTCCATTTTCCCGGCAAGTGGCTGAACGAATTTCATGCGCATCCAGGCAGGGCAGCGGTTTGCCGCCCGGTTCCAAACCGGCCGCCTGCATCGCTTTACACATTTCCGCGATCTTGCCATCCAGTAGCTGGATATGTTCCAGCATCCGATTGATGACGCTGGCTTCCGGGTCGGGCATGTCCGGGGTAGTGCCGTAAGCATCAAATCCCAATTTACGGGCGATTTCCTGGCGTAATTCTTTGTCCTGGCGTGGGGCATGTTCCACCAGCCGTCCCGGCACACCGACCACAGTGGCGTTGGCGGGCACATCTTTGAGCACCACCGTGTTAGAGCCGATACGAGCGCCGTCATGAACGGTAATCGGGCCTAAAATCTTGGCGCCTGCACCCACGACGATATTATCACCCAAGGTCGGATGGCGTTTGCCTTTACGCCAACTGGTGCCGCCTAAAGTGACGCCATGATATAGCGTACAGTCATCGCCGATAACAGCAGTTTCGCCGATCACTACACCCATCCCGTGATCAATGAAAAAACGTCGCCCGATGGTTGCGCCGGGATGGATTTCGATCCCGGTTAGCCAGCGCGCTAAGGTAGACACGAACCGGGCTAACCATTTCAGCTTCATCCGCCACAGACGATGACTGAAACGATGCGTGAGTAAGGCATGAATGCCCGGATAATTGGTGATGATTTCAAAGACATTGCGCGCCGCCGGATCGCGGTCGAACACGCAGAGGATGTCTTCTTGTAAACGTTGCCACATAGTGCTGATTCGAGTCGCTGGATGGAATAGGAACCGCTCTTGACGGTCAATTTCCGAGTGATTATATCAACAATTGGTACACTGCTTCATCAAGCAAAACTTATACCGGATGGATGCGGTTGCATAGTCAACGCTGACAGCGGTTGCAATAATACGTAGCGCGCTGTCCCAGACGACTCACCCGGATCGGATCACCGCAGTGTCGGCAGGGTTGGCGATCGCGCCCATAGACCCGCAAGTGTTGCTGGAAATAACCGGGTTCACCACTGCCGCTGGTGAAATCCCGCAACGTTGTTCCGCCCTGAGCGATCGCTTCTTCCAGTACCTCACGGATGGCTTGCACCAATCTTTCATAACGCTTTTTGGAGAGGCGTCCGGCGGCTCGTAGCGGATGGATGCCGGCTAAAAATAGCGCTTCGTTAGCATAAATATTGCCTACTCCCACCACAATATGGCCGTCCATGATGAACGGTTTGACAGCGATCCTACGCTCCCGTGCTGCAGTGTAAAGGTAGTCAGCGGTAAACTCGTCGGCCAGCGGCTCGGGTCCTAGATGGTTTAATAACCGATGCCGAGCCGGTAAATCATCGGTCCAGAGCAGTGTGCCGAAACGGCGCGGATCGGTAAATCGCAAACAAAATCCGTTGCCCAGTTCAAGGTCGACGTGATCGTGCTTATTAACCGCCGTGCCACAGCGCAATACGCGGAGACTGCCGGACCATGCCGAGAGTGCAATAGGCACAGTCCCTCGGGTCAGGCGTAACAGCAAGTATTTGGCGCGCCGCTCCACAGCTTGAATCAACTGCCCGGTCAACTTGCTCTCCAAATCCGGCTCGATAGGCCAGCGGAAGCGGCGTTCTCGCACAATCACCCGGACGATGCGCTGCTGCATGAGATGAGGCGCTATACTACGACGGGTCGTTTCAACTTCAGGTAATTCGGGCATGATGGCGAACTGTCGGCGTTCGGAGACGGACCTGTTAATCGATTAGGGTACTAAAAACCGCGCACCTGTTCAGCTCCAACAATAAGCACCAAGGGTGACTGACATGAAAGTTCATAAGACCGGCTCCGAGTTGGTCGGCTCACTCGATAATTTCCGAAAATCCCATTCCTGGAATCATTTGGCGATGATCATCTCAAAGAGTTGCTCAACGCCAGCAAAATGATTATTTACGAGCCCGATGAGATTATTATTGCTGAGGGTGGTTTCGATGACAAAATGTTTATCTTGCTGAGCGGCAAAATAAAAGTAGTCAAAAACAAAACCTGGATAGCAACCCTTGAAGACGCGGGCGAGCTTTTTGGCGAACTGTCGATGCTGGATGGTGAAGCCCGCTCGGCTGCAGTGATTGCGGTTGAAAAAAGCTGGTGCTTGGCCATCAGCTTAGCCTTTCTGAACAAGCTGTCCAGCGAAGAACGCAATGCCTGTTATGCGGTATTGTACAGTGTGCTCGCCAAAGTTATCGCTGAGCGATTGAAGTTAGCCAACGAAGAATTGGTTGTCGCGCAAAAAGAGCTGGACTATGTGCGCACACAACTGGTGCAACAGAATAAGATCTAGTTTTGAATGTCTTAAGTTCTGCCGACATGGACGATCGCACCATTATGTTTTATAGTTTTGGCACTTATTTAGGCGATTGCCTTAACATAATTCAATAGTGTTGCGGTGTGCTCATTCCTATCTTCAGGAGCGGAAACGGGCAACACACCAAAACCAAATCACTACCACCCGGGGTATCTTCATTTATGTTCAATGGTCTTTTGGACCTATCGATATGGGGGGTGATTCTCACCACCTTATTACTGACCCACATCACGATTATTTCGGTCACCGTGTTCCTGCACCGCGCACAAGCGCATCGTGCTGTGGAATTACATCCGGCGGTCAGTCATTTCTTCCGATTCTGGTTGTGGCTGACCACCGGCATGGTGACCAAGGAATGGGTCGCCATTCATCGCAAGCATCACGCTAAGTGTGAAACGACAGACGATCCCCACAGCCCCCAAGTGCTAGGCCTAGATAAGGTCATGCTCAATGGTGCCGAGTTGTACCGGACGGAATCCTTGAATCAGGAAACGCTGGAGCGCTACGGGCATAACACGCCGGATGATTGGATAGAGCGCAAACTGTATACGCCGCACCACATTCTTGGCGTTAGCCTGTTGCTGATCATTGATGTCTTCTTGTTCGGTGCGCTCGGTTTAACGGTCTGGGCCGTGCAGATGCTGTGGATTCCCTTCTGGGCCGCCGGCGTGATCAATGGGATCGGGCACTTTTGGGGTTATCGCAACTACGAAACTCAGGATGCTTCGGCCAATATCTTACCCTGGGGTATCTTTATCGGTGGTGAGGAACTGCATAATAATCATCATGCTTTTCCGAGTTCTGCCAAATTATCCAACAAGTGGTGGGAATTCGACTGGGGCTGGTTCCATATCTGTTGGCTGCAAAGCCTGGGGCTGGCGCGGGTTAAAAAGCTTGCCCCTACACCGCAACGAGTAGCCGACAAACAGGTCGTGGACCTGGATACCGTGCGCGCTGTGGTGTTGAATCGCTTGCATGTGATGGCTGATTTCGGTCGCCATGTGTTAGTCCCGGTACTCAGAGAAGAGGCGCGCAAAGCCGATGCCTCCCGTCGTCATTTTCTCAAGCGCGCGCGTGCAGTCTTGCTTCGAGAAGATACCCTACTGGCTCCGCAAGAGCGGGACCGTTTGCAGTCTGCCCTGAAAGCCAGCCAATCCCTACGCACGGTCTATGAGTTCCGGGCCCGCTTACAAGCCATTTGGGGGCGCACCACGGTCAGTCACGAAAAATTACTGGCTGCCTTACAGGAATGGTGCGTAGAAGCAGAGGCTAGCGGGATCAAATATTTACAAGATTTCGCCCAGTCGCTGCGCAGTTATTCGTTACGCGCTGTCTGAGACGATGCCAATAAAAACCGCCTTGAGCGGGTTTTTTATTGGGTCCGGCAATATTGATCCGGTTATTTAATCTTACCCTCTTTGTAAAGAACATGTTTGCGCACCTTAGGGTCGAACTTCCTGAATTCCAATTTGCCCGGCGTGGTACGTTTGTTCTTCGTGGTGGTATAAAAATGGCCTGTTCCGGCGGTAGAGATCAGCTTGATCTTATCACGCATGATGGTAACTCCTCAGACTTTTTCGCCACGGGCACGCAGTTCCGTCAGCACGGTATCGATACCTTTTTATCGATGATGCGCATGCCTTTGGTGGTCAAGCGCAGTTTCACAAAACGCTTTTCAGTTTCGACCCAAAACCGATGGGTGTGTAGATTCGGCAAAAACCGGCGACGGGTTTTATTGTGCGCATGGGACACATTATTACCGGTGGCTGGACGCTTGCCGGTCACTTGGCAGACTCTGGACATCGGGTATACCCCCTGGCCGATGATGAAATTTAATTTAATCGATTTTTATATCAAATCCATCGTTTATATACAAGATATTCATTAATCAACAACTATCCTAAATCGCTCAAGAAAACTGTCCCGGTATGTTACAATGCGCCCCGCAAACCCGGTTTAATCGCATTCGCACCTAATTCTTCACCACTTTGATGTAAGTCCCGCCATGAGCGAAGTCGATATCGAACAAGCCCGCTTTAATATGATCGAACAGCAAATCCGACCCTGGGATGTATTGGATGATCGGGTGCTGGAGGTCATGACCAACACGCCACGAGAGGATTTTGTCCCTTCCCGTTATCGCAATCTTGCGTTCAGCGATGTGGCGATACCGTTGGGACACGGGCAAGTGATGATGCATCCGAATGTCGAAGGGCGTTTGCTACAAGCGCTGAATCCAGGTCCCAACGATACGATTTTAGAAGTGGGCACGGGTAGCGGGTATCTGTGCGCCTGCTTGGCCCGGCTGGGTGCGCGTGTGTTGAGCGTAGAGATTTTTCCCGAATTCACCGCCGCTGCCCGATCAAAGTTACAACATCACGGGTTTACCAACGTTCAACTCGAAAGCGGTAATGCTGTCCAAGGCTGGAGCGAAAACCGCTACGAGGTGATTGCTGTAACCGCTTCTCTACCGGTGCTGGCCGAACGTTGGCGCCAACAATTGACGCTGGGGGGGCGCTTGTTTGTTGTGATAGGCGCAGCGCCTATTATGGAGGCACTGCTTATTACCCGTACCGGTGAACAGACTTGGCTGCGGCAAAGTTTATTCGATACTGAATTACCGCCCTTGATTGATCCAAGCGCCTCGCGAGCGTTCGAATTCTAGCGAGCGGCAACGCCGCATTCTCACACCCGTATCATGTGATCCCAACCAGGAATGTCTGAATGATGCGCTATTTGAAACAGTATCGTCTCGTGTGCGGCTTGCTGAGTGCGACCTACCTGCAAACCGGGTGGGCCGTCGATATTCTGGAAGCCTATCAGCAAGCCGTTATCAGTGACCCGCAGCTCAGGGCGGCGGCTGCCGACCGACAAGCGAACCAAGAAGCACGTCCTCAGGCCCGCGCTTTGCTGTTGCCCACTCTGGATGCCGGCGCCACGGTAGATCGCAATTTTAATGTCGATAGCAACATACCGGGTGCGGACTCCGCTTTCAATTCGCACAATTACAGCCTCAATCTCACCCAACCGGTGTTTAACCAGGCCAACAATGTGCGGGTACGCCAAGCCGAATCAGTCATCAATCAAGCGGAAGCCGATTTCATGACGGCTCAACAAGACTTGATTGTCCGGGTGACGGAACGGTATTTCGGCGTGCTTTCCGCCTTGGCCGAGTTAATCTTCGCCAGCTCCAATAAAAATGCGATTGCCCGGCAACTGGAGCAGGCCAAGCGTCGTTTTGAAGTGGGTCTGATTACCATTACCGATGTGTTCGAGGCGCAAGCGCAGTTCGATTTGGCGACCGCCGACGAAATTAGCGCCCGCAATGCGGTAGCTGATGCGGTTGAAGCGTTACGCGAAGTGACCGGCGAATCCTATCAAAACATCAATGACCTGAGCGAGGAAGGCCCGCTGGATAAGCCGGACCCGGCAGATCCCGAACAGTGGGTCCGCTTGGCGTTGGATAATAATCCGCAATTACTCAGCGCCGCCTTCGGTGTAGAAGTCAGCCGGGAAAACGTCAATCTTCAGAAGGCTGGTCATTATCCCCGCGTGGATTTGACTGCCAGCTACTCTGATCGGGACACTGGAATCACTGAGACCAGCGACGGGGTGATCGGGCTGCAATTGAATATTCCACTATATCAGGGCGGCGCCGTAGTTTCTCGCACCCGCGAAGCCGCCTATCAATACGAATCGGCTAAACAGAACCTGGAACGGCTGCAACGCCAGATATTACGCCAAGTGCGCGATTCTTATCGGGGTTTGGAAACCGCCATCAGCCGGGTCCAAGCCTTCGATCAAGCCCGCGTCTCCAATCGGAGTTCTCTTGAGGCGACCGAAGCCGGTTTCGAGGTAGGCACCCGCACTATCGTCGATGTGTTGGATGCCCAACGTGATCTGCTCTCCGCCGAACGAGATTACGCCCAGTCGCGTTACGATTACATCATCAACTTTCTGCGCCTGAAGCAAGCCGGTGCGACGAGCGTCATGCCGGCCGGCAGCCCCATCGGCTCGGGCCAGGGGATTCTCAACCCGAACAACTTGCGGATCTGCTTGGAGTACCTCAAGGAGGGCGACCCGGACTATCCGGTCATCGTCGACGCCGGCGTCGGCACCGCCAGCGACGTCAGTTTTGCGATGGAGATTGGCTGCGACGGCGTCCTGCTCAATACCGCCATCGCTCATGCGCAACATCCGCTGCCCATGGCGTATGCGATGAAGTACGCCTGC
>JAAUQA010000172.1 GCA_012032855.1 Candidatus Competibacteraceae bacterium | reverse complement strand
AGGCATTGAATCGCTTCGAGTCTCTGGGCTTGCCCACCACTCGACAGGAGGCTTGGCGCTTTACCGACGTCAGCGCCTTGTCCAAGATTGCGTTTACCCAAGCCGAGACCGTCTCGCTGGACTCCAGCGTATTGCCGCTAATCGACAATGATGCGCATCGGTTGGTATTTGTCGATGGCCACTTTGCGCCGAATCTGTCGCGTTTGCGCAGCCTGCCACCTAAAGGGCTGATCGCCAGTTTGGGGCAGGCACTGCATACTCACCCCGAGCTGCTGGCCACCCATCTGGATCGCCTGCCCGGCTTGGAAGACAATCCCTTTAGCGTTCGTAACAGTGCGTTATGGGAGGATGGCGCGTTCGTCTACCTGCCGCGCAGGGCGGTGTTGGAAGCTCCTTTACACTTGGTGTATTTCTCCACCGGTGAAGACACGGTTAGTTATCCCCGCAGTCTGATTGTGCTGGAGGATAGCGCGCAAGCGACTATCGTTGAAGACCACTTGGGTCATGGTCGCTATTTAAGTTGCCCACTCAGCGAGATCCGCCTAGCGCAAGGGGCCGTACTGGATTACTACCAAGCGCAGGAACAGGATGAGCAAGCGCGGCATTTGGGCGGATTGCGCACCTATCAAGAACGGGACAGCCGCCTGCAAGCTTTTCTGTTTTCTGCGGGCGGTTTGCTGGCGCGTACCGATGTGGCTGCGTTACTGGATGGTGAAGGGGCTGATTGTCAATTAAACGGCTTGACCCTGGTAGCGGGTAACCAAGTAGGCGATTTTCATGTGCAAGTGGACCACGCCAAACCGCATGGTACTAGCGGACAGTTGTTCAAAGGGGTTTTGGAGGGTAAGGGGCGGGCGGTGTTCGACGGACTGATTCGGGTGCGCAAAGATGCCCAAAAAACCGACGCCAGCCAAAACAATCGTAATTTGCTGCTCTCCAAGCTGGCCTTGGCCAACTCTAACCCGCGTCTGGAAATTCTGGCCGACGATGTTAAATGCAGTCACGGTTCCAGCATCGGCTTTTTGGATCAGGATGCACTGTTTTATTTCCGCAGCCGGGGGATCGGTCTCGCTGAAGCGCAAGCTATGCTGGTGTATTCGTTTGCCAACGACATCGTCAAGCGTATTCACTGGGTCCCGCTGCGCGAACGGTTGGAGCAGCGGCTAGCGCAGCGTCTGTACCCTGAAGCCGCCGAGAGGATTACCGTATGAGTGCGATTCACGAGGTGTTGACACCCCAGGCTAATAGCTTATCGGATTTGGATATTAACCGGATTCGCTGGGAATTCCCGATTCTGCAGCAGCAGATCTACGATAAGCCGTTGGTTTATTTAGATAACGCCGCGTCGGCGCAAAAACCCCAGGTGGTGATTGACGCGATTAATCAGTGTTACAGCGGTTATTACGCCAATATTCATCGTGGCGTCCATGCCCTATCGGAACGCTCCACGGCTGCGTATGAAGGTGCCCGCGAGAAAGTGCGCCGGTTCGTGAATGCTGCCAGCACCCGTGAAATCATCTTTACCCGTGGCACTACCGAATCGATCAATCTGGTCGCCAGCAGTTTCGGTGGTAAACAAGTCGGCCCCGGTGATGAGGTGGTGATCACTACCATGGAGCACCACTCCAACATCGTGCCCTGGCAGATGCTATGCGAACGGCAAGGCGCGAAACTACGGGTCGTCCCTATCACGGATAACGGTGAACTGGTACTGGATGCTTATCATCAACTATTGACCGATCGAACCAAGCTGGTTTCGGTGATGCAGGTTTCTAATGCCATCGGCACCATCAATCCGATCGCGGAGATGATCCAGACGGCTCATGCCAAGGGTATTCCGGTGCTGCTGGATGGGGCACAGGCTGTCCCACATCTGGATGTCGATGTGCAAGCGCTGGATTGCGATTTCTATGCCTTCTCCGGGCACAAAATGTACGGGCCGAGCGGTGTCGGCGTGTTATACGGCAAAGCGGAACTGCTGGAATCCATGCCCCCGTATCAGGGTGGCGGCGATATGATCCGGCTGGTGACTTTCGAGAAGACCGAATATGCCGATCTACCCAATAAGTTCGAAGCCGGAACGCCTAACATCGCCGGAGTCATCGGCCTCGGGGCGGCTGTCGATTGGATGGAACAGGTCGGCGTCGATGCCATCGCCGCTCACGAACAGCGTTTGTTGGACTATGCTACCGCCCAACTCAGCGAAGTACCCGGTTTACGTATCTTCGGCTTGGCACCCCACAAAGCAGCGGTTGTATCCTTCGTGATGGCGGGTGTTCACCCGCATGACATCGGCACCATTTTAGATCGTGAAGGGATCGCCATCCGCGCCGGTCATCACTGCGCCCAGCCATTGATGCAGCGCTATGGTTTGCCTGCCACAGCCCGCGCTTCGTTCGCTGTTTACAATACCCACGAAGAGGTGGATAAGCTGGTGGCGGCTATCCACAAAGTCAAAGAGTTGTTCGACTGATGAGCGATTTACGTGATTTGTACCAGGAAGTCATCCTGGATCATAACAAGCGGCCTCGGAATTTCCGGGCCATTGACCCGTGTACGCATCATGCCGATGGGTATAACCCGTTGTGCGGTGACCGGATTACCGTCTATCTGGACGTGCAGGATGACGTTATCCGCGATGTGGCTTTCCAAGGGTCGGGTTGCGCGATTTCCAGCGCATCCGCTTCGTTGATGACGGAAGCTTTAAAAAATAAACCGGTGGCGGATGTGGAACCCTTGTTCCAGGATTTCCATGATGCCGTCATGGGTGATGGCCTGCCGTCACCGGCGAAGCTAGGCAAGCTGATCGCGCTGGCCGGGGTACGCGACTACCCCAGTCGGGTTAAATGCGCCACGCTCGCCTGGCATGCCTTGCGTGCCGCGTTGGAAAATCGTGAAGAACCTGTTGCAACCGAATAATCGTCTATCCGGGGAGACTCGCCAATGACTGAAACCACTGCTCAAGCTTTGGAACAACCGACCCAAGGCCCGGCTGTACTCAATACCCAAGAGCTGGAATCCGATATCGTCGAAGCGTTGAAGAATGTTTACGATCCGGAAATACCGGTTAATATTTACGATTTAGGGTTGATTTACGAGTTGAATGCCAGTCCTGATGGTCAAGTGTACGTCGCTATGACCTTGACTGCTCCGGCTTGTCCGGTTGCCGGCGCCATGCCCGAATGGGTGCGGGATGCAGTCGAGAGTGTGGATGGTGTCGAGTCAGCCGATGTCGAATTGGTATGGGAACCGCCGTGGAATCAGGAAATGATGTCGATGCGTGCCAAGTTGGAATTGAATATGATATGACCTCCGCCCGCCCGAGGCGGGCGCTATGGATCGTATGGTTTTGTATTACGCTGATCTCGGGCTGCGCAACCACCAGCCCGACCGTAACACCACAAGATAGCGCTACCAAGCCGGCAAGTGTCGGCGAATCAATACCGTCCGCAGAGACGTTAAAAACCCTCCAACCCGCTTGGTGGCGGGTTCAGTTTCGTATCCACTGGCCGCAGGACGAAGCGCCGGATTGGGCAATGGATGCGTTGCTTGCCCATCGCATTGTTGCCCCTGTTTTATCTCAATACCGCGATAGCATCGAATTCTGGCGCTTTCATCGGCGAGCAGGACGTGATGGAGCCGGCCATCAATTCAGTTTTATTTTCTACGCTACACCGCGCACCGCAGAGCGTATCTATACCGCGTTACAAGCCGATCCGTTGTTGCAAAAGCTGCAAGCGGTAAAAGCCGTCTATACCACGCCCCATAAGAATAAAGAACCGTACATAGAAAGCACCAGTGATCCGAACTGGTCCGCCGTTATACAAAAATCCTGGCCCTATTTCATCATGGGGGTCAGCGAGATGTGGTTGGATTTGATTGACCAGATCGTCAAGGAAAATCCCAGTGAATCCGAGCTTACACTAAAGGAGCTGGAGCAGTATTATGCCGAGGTTAACGATGCGGTTACCGTGTTATGGCGTACTGAGGGTCAACATGCTTTTCTACATCATCTGAGTGCTGTGTTCGGTTATCAGTCCCTATTAATTCGATACTAAACTGATGAAACTTCTAGGACTCTACCAGATCTCCCGTGGAGACCACAAAGGCCGTAAGGCGCAATAACCAACGGGCATTGCGCCGAATGTTTGTGGCTTCGACCATGCGGCAGAATACGCTTCGCTATTCCGCCCTACGTCCCTACGGGCTGTTGACCGCGAAGACCCGCGTTCACGAACTTGAGATTTCCGCATGAGCGCAGATCCAAAGAATTCACTGCTGAAACTCGCGCAAGAATGCATCAGCAGGTTTCCGGTGATCATTCTCGGGAGCGGCGCATCTGCGGCATACGGAATTCCTGGAATGCCTGAGTTGAAAACTCATTTGTCAAAAGTTGCATGTCCGGGCACTGCTAGGCCAGACGAGGTAACCAAATGGGGTGAGTTTCAGTCGAAGCTCGCTACTACTGACCTTGAGACAGCACTCGATGAACAGCGGCGCGGATTTGATCCGGACGTGCCACCCTGCCGACCTCGCCAAGAACCGCTCACTTCTCTTCGACTGACCGGCTCGACGCCAAGGTGCAGGAATTCAACCCGCGCTACGCCGTGGCTGCCTTGCTCGGACAGTTTCGTCATCTCCGCACCGACATCTACGGCAACTGGAAATTCTTCGAGCACCTACGCAATCGGCAGAAGTTTTTCGGCGATTACGCAAATCTGCGTGATCGTCGGTGGTCAAAACGTACCCGTGATTCACTTCGGACTAAAAGCCATGAACAACACCTTGATCGACGCTGAACTGCCTGCCGAACTTGCTGCTCAGGCCCGCGCGTTCGTCGCAGAAGGCTGGGCGACGGACTTCAACGAGCTTCTGACGGAGGCGTTGCGGCGCTTTCTGGAGTCCCACGAGGCGTCGCTGACCGAATCTTTTGTCAAAGAAGACGTGGAGTGGGGTCTTCGTGGACGAGACTGACCAGCGACCACCGCTGGTCGTCTGTGACGCGGGTCCGCTGATTCACCTTGATGAGCTGGCTTGCCTGGACCTGTTGGCGGACTTCCCAGCGGTCTTGGTGCCGCCGGAGGTCTGGCGCGAGGTGCAGCAGCACCGACTGAGTGCACTTGGTCAGGCTGTTGTGACACTGCGCCAGGTATCACCCATTCGACCTGTTCCCGCCGAGTTTGTGCCGCGATGGCCCGGCTCGTTGCCCTCCATGCAGGGGAGCTCGCGCTCTGCGCGTCGCGCTGGAGCATGATCCTGCATTGCTGTTGACCGATGACACCGCAGCGCGCCTGGTAGCGCGCAATCTCTCGGTCAGGGCCCATGGGACGCTCGGTATCCTGCTGCGCGCAATCCGCCGCAGCCAGCGTTCGCAGGACGATATGGTGGCGGTCTTGAGGGAACTGCCCGAAAAATCGACCCTGCACCTGAAGCGAAGTCTCCTGGACGATATTATCCGCCAAGCGGAAAAACTTCCCTGATACCAATGCAAACTCCCGGCGAGCGCAAGACCGTTCAGTACCGCATTCTGGAATAAACCGAGGCCACCGGTTGGAAGTTTGTGTCCCGCGACGGTGCCGAGTAGCGGTGCGGATTTGATCCCGAAGTGGGGCATTACTGGAGAAATTCCGGCTCCTGCCATAGACATCGTGCTAACCGGGAAGTTGTCGTTCACCATGCGCTCAGCTTAATTGAGTATCCTGCCAAGGTTGATCTGGCGACGATTAGCTCCGGTATGCGACAAATAAGACGTTAATATGTCGCATAAGCTGGTTTCACGACATATAGTGCTGAGGTATGCCGAAAACAATTCCCGTTGAAAAGGATCTATTGAAAATCAGACAAATCCTGGTTGGGAAAGCTGCTTGAACATCTAATAGCCTAGATGCGGCTATTCGTGGCGGTATTCATCCCGTAACACATTTTTCAGCACCTTACCCATCGCGTTACGCGGTAATTCCGCTGTAAAAATAATCCGCTTGGGTATTTTGTAACCTGCCAGCTGGGTTTTCAGCGTTACACACAATGACTCACCGGTCACGTCGGCGCGATTCTTATCCTTGACCACCACCGCCACTACTGCTTCGCCGTAATCGTCGTGCGGTACGCCGATCACGGCGGATTCAATGACACCGTCAAGCAAATCAATACACCGTTCGACTTCTTTGGGGTAGACGTTGTAGCCGCCGGTAATGATTAAATCCTTGCTGCGCCCGACCAGGGTGATATAGCCATCGGTATCCTTTAGCGCTAAATCGCCGGTGATGAAGTAGCCGTCCGTCGTGAACTCCTCGGCAGTTTTGTCCGGGCGACGCCAGTAGGCCTTAAAGACATTATCTCCCTTGACCAGCAGACGTCCGATTTGTCCTACATCAACATCGTTAGCTTGGTCGTCGATAATCCGAATCGATACCCCCGGTAACGGTAAGCCCACAGTACCGGCACGGCGCGGACCGTCCAGCGGATTAGAAATGTTCATGACGGTTTCTGTCATGCCGTAACGTTCCAGAATCGTATGCCCGGTGCGCTCTTGAAAAGCAGTGAACGTCTGTTCCAACAATGGGGCGGAACCGGAGATGAACAAGCGCATATTAGCGCAGTGTTGCCGTCCGAAATCAGCTTCGGCTAGTAAGCGGGTGTAATAGGTGGGAACACCCATAAATACGGTTGCTTGGGGTAAACAGTCCATCACTGCCCGCGCCTCGAATTTTGGCAAAAATAGCATCGGACTACCATTCAGCAGCGCGCAATGACAAGCGACGAATAAGCCGTGAGCATGAAACAAGGGCAAGGCGTGCAGTAATACATCACCATCTTGCCAGCCCCAAGCGTGATGCAGCGTTAAGCCGTTAGCAGCCAGATTGC
>JAAUQA010000171.1 GCA_012032855.1 Candidatus Competibacteraceae bacterium | reverse complement strand
CTCGCCGCCGCGACGGCGCCGATCTCGGTCGACGATGGGGTCCTGACCGTCGGAGCGACGAGCGGTCCGTGGGGCGCACAGGCGACGTTCCTGCAGGCGGAGATCCTGAGGAAGGCGGACGAGGCACTCGGAGGAGGAGCGCTGGCCTCGGTGCGCGTCGTCGTGCGAAATCCCAGCTAGAACCCCCTTTTTCCCTTGAGAACTCGCGTCGGAGGTCACCCCCGTGCGGTAGGATGATGGGGTACGTGCGACCCTTCCCGCGCACGGCTCTCCCGCTTGGCGAGGGGCGTCAGCGCGGGCTCGTTCAGGAGGCTCGTTGGCGACCAGAACCACGGCGAAGGCACAGGGCTACGACTCCAGCAACATCCAGGTGCTCGAGGGCCTCGAGCCCGTCCGCAAGCGCCCTGGGATGTACATCGGAACCACGAGCGTGCGGGGGCTGCACCACCTCGTCTACGAGGTGGTCGACAACTCGATCGACGAAGCGCTCGCCGGCTACTGCGATGCCGTGAGCGTCACCGTGCACGCCGACAACTCGATCACGGTCGAGGACAACGGGCGCGGCATCCCGGTGGACATCCACCCGGTGCGCAAGAAGCCCACGCTGGAGGTCATCCTGACGACGCTCCACTCGGGCGGCAAGTTCGACGGGTCGAGCTACGTCACCTCGGGCGGGCTCCACGGCGTCGGCTCGTCGGTGGTGAATGCGCTCTCGTCGAGCCTGATCGCGGAGGTGCGGCGCGGCGGCGACCTCTACGAGCAGCGCTTCGAGCGCGCGCAGGTAAGCGTCGATACCGGGCAGAACGTAGGCGCTGAGTACCGCGGCCGAGTGCGTTCCCATTCGCGGATCTCCGGCAGCACCGTCCGAGGACAGGATCACTTTCGTACCGGGGAGTTCCTCCGCGAGGATCTCCGCCGCCGCCCGAGAGGCAATCGAACACGCTTCTGGAAAGCGCGTCCCTGGTCGAAGCTGTGGCATACCGGAAATGGAGCCGAACCTGAAAGCGGGTACCGACACCCGGAGTGCTGGTGCAATCGATCTCTCCGTCCATCAAGGTGACCAATTGGCGGGTTATAGCCAAACCGAGCCCGGTTCCACTGTGGTGGCGGCTGCTACTCCCGTCTATCTGCTCGAAGGCGTTGAATATGCGGTTTATTTGGTCGGGCTCAATGCCCAGTCCAGTATCGTCAATCTCGAACTGTAGTTTCAGACCAGTCTCGTCCTGACTTAGCACCCGCACTCCCAGTCGTATCTCACCCTGCTCGGTGAATTTGACCGCATTGCCTAGGAGATTCACCAGTATCTGCCGTAATCGGGTCGGATCACCATGCAAATCGGCGTGCAGATCGGCTGGGAGTGAATGGGTCAACACTAACCCTTTTGCTTCGCTTGATCCGCCACCAGAACCCAGCATTCTTCGAGCAGGGATCGCAAGTTAAAATCCTCTTCGGACAGTTGCACCCGTCCGGCCTCGATCTTAGAGAAATCAAGCACGGTGTCGATAATGCCAAGCAAGGACTGGGCGGATCGGTGGGCTGTATCTGCTTGGCGGCGCTGACGCTCATCCAGGTCAGAGCGGAGCAACAATTCGATCATGCCTAGTACCCCGTTTATCGGGGTGCGGATCTCGTGGCTCATATTGGCAAGAAACAAGCTTTTGGTCTGGTTGGCTTCTTCTGCCTCCTTCTTGGCCTTTTCAAGTTCTAGGGTGCGGTCAACAACGAGCTCTTCAAGATGATTTTTGTGCTGATTGAGTTCCTTTTCCGAATGCTCCCGCTCCATGATGATTCCGGCAAGCCTTGCTGCGGACGCAAGGTCATTTAATTCTCTCTCATTGGGTAGTGCAGGATGATTGTAATACATACCAAACGCACCCAATACTTTACCTGACGAGTTCCTGATAGGCTCAGACCAGCAGCAGCGCAAACCATGCGGGAGAGCCACATGTTTAAGATGTTCCCATTTAGGGTCTGTCTCAATATTCTCGACGAGCACTCGTTTTCCAGTGTAGGTGGATGTACCACATGAGCCAACATCAGGGCCGTTTTCCAACCCATTAACTGCATCGCAGTATTCCTTGGGTAGACTGGGGTGCTCCGCCGTGCATAAGCTTGGTGCCCACTAGGACTAGCATTGAGCAGCGCAATCCCGGGTGACGTGATTCATAGAGATGTGCGATGGCATCATATATATCGCTCGCTGGCTCCCGTATTGCGATCATCTTGAGGATGTCTGAAGTTGATAAAATGAACTGTTCAGTCATCTTTCGTTCAGTGATGTCTACATGGGTTCCGACCAAACGAATCGCTTTATCACTGGCATCGCTGTGTACGAGAAAAGCGCGAGACAGCACAATAACCTCATGCCCACCCTTATGCTGCATGCGCATTTCAACTTCAAATGAATCTGCCCGGCCTTCAATGTAATCTCGCGCCTTTTCAAGCACCCAATCCCTATCATCTGGATGAACCAGCGCTTTCCAGGTATCAATCCTAGCTTCGAGTTCACTCTCCTCATAACCCAGCATGCTTTTCCAGCGGGGTGAGTAATACACCTCATCGGTTTCCAGATCCCAGTCCCACAGTCCATCATTAGCTCCACGCATAGCCAGCGAAAATCGCTCTTCACTCTGATAAAGCTCAGCAGTGCGCTTTTCAACCTGAACTTCCATATCATCAAGGGTATGCTTCAGGTCTTCTTCAGCCTGTTTTTGTGCAGTGATGTTTACGGCTACAATCATGAAATAATCAATTTTGCCCTCATCATTTTTAATTGGGACAAGCGTAGAGCGATACCATAATTTATTCCCTTCTGTATCATTTGCTGGAGCTTCTTGGGTGATGACCTGTCCTGATTCTTTGGCTTTCACTAGATTATTAGCCATAGAGGCCCGGAATGAATCAGGATAAAGAAAAAGGATAGGGTTTTCCATAGTAATCTGTAATGTTATTGATCTTGAGGTCTCTTATGCCCGAAGAACTTATATATTTCAGATTAAAATTAAGATCTACTATTTTTGTGCAAACTGGCGAGTGCTCAAGCCAAGCATAAGATCTTGCCTCAATGTCCCATGACGACTTTTTAGCCAGTCTTTGTGTGGTTTGACTATCATTCATGAGAATCACTTTTTAATCACTCGAATTCGTCAGCTGAGTACAGTAACCAATCTCATTAAGGAGGGGAATCTGGGATAATGGCAACCTCTCTAAACCAGCGGGTAAAGGGTAACTGTCACTGTGTCTGAGGTTTTTTCAGTTCGTTCATAACGCTAGGAAACGCGGTAAGGGGTTATTGATACCGTTGCTTAGTGCACGTTGCTCAGGTAACTGACCGGAATCCATAGTGAACTAAGATGATCATCAATAATTGCTGATTATTCCAGCGCACTGGCTGCTTGGGAACACAGTGCATTTAAAGCATGAAGGTGCGCTTCGGTAAACGCATCCTGTACCTGATGGTTTTCCAGATACATCATGCCGATCAGCTTGGTGCTAGTCCGAATGGGTTCGCAAAGAATCGATAGCGGCTGAGTGAGTTGAATATAGGGGTCGGACATTATCCGTTCATCTTGAAGGGCGTTACCCGTTAGTACCCTTTCGAAGGTTCGCGCAACATGATTGATGAGCGATAAGGGTAGTAACAAACATTGCTCCTCCAGGGCCGCCAACGTATTAATTGAAATCGCTTGTTTGACTCGTACCGTGTCGTTTTCGGTCGAAGCAATCGCCTGGATCAACAGTTGGTCGCCGCAAGCTAGAAGCATAATGGCGGTTTCAGCGCCGGTGTTCTCCAGCGCGCACTTTACCCACGGCACGAGCAGTTCTGCGAGTGAGTATTGATCAGCAGCAGGGCATTTTTTGGTATTAGGGGAAGTGACTGGATTGAGCTGTTGCAGAGAGATCATTGGTTTAAACTCATCGGAACCGTTGCTTGCTGTCATGATAATGCGCTGCCGGTGTGATGTTTCGAAATCACAACGTAGAATTGTGAATCGGTAGCTTGAGACAAACATGAGCCTAACCGGGTTTTGTAACCGGACGATGTCTCTGGAATGCATTTGCGTAACGGTTTGCAACGGTTTTGTAACGGTACCCGGCGCGTGACTATTCGTCAGCGACATGACCACCGGAGATAAGCTCGGCCAGAATCATTCTTTGGATGATTTCATCTTTCCAGCTTTCTGGTTCGGCCAATCCCAATCTGGCTAGGTAGGGCTGTGCAGCGGGCGGGATTTTTCCAACCTCTATGGTATGAAAAACGCTTTTGAGCAGCCCGCCCATGGACGATAAATGGGCCTTCAGATTTTTCAATACCTTCACCAGAACCAGCTCTTCAGGAGTAAAGTCCGTGCCGAAGGGAAAATCCTTAAATAACCCCTGTTCCTTATAACCGGTCAGCGCTGTTTCAAGACGTTCCGGGGTATTATTTCTGAATATGGCAGGGATCTGATAATCCTGAGCGATTTTCCCCGCCCGTTTGGCCTTTTCCAACAGCTGTTCTTGAAATCTCGAATCCGTGATATTGAGCAGCGCGGCAATGACGTTTTGATCGGATTGACCTCGCAAATCGGCGATGCCGTATTCGGTGATGACGATATCTCGCAAGTGGCGGGGAATGGTGACATGACCATAGTTCCAGACGATATTGGAACTGACATCGCTGCCCTTGCTGCGGGTGCTTTTGAGCATGAGAATCGAACGTGCGCCACACAACGCATGAGCCATCGCCACGAAATTATATTGACCGCCTACTCCGCTAATCACCTGTCCGTCTTCCAAGCCGTCGGAAACCGCGGCGCCAAGCAAAGTCACCATCATCGTAGTATTGATGAAACGGGCGTCTTTTCTCTGCAGAGCTGCTAATTCCTCGTGTCCGTAGAGTTGATTAACATGACTCACGCCGGTCATGAAGAATGCCTGACTTTCCCGTTCGTCGAGATGTCTTAATGCCTCGTATAAACTTTGCGGGCCCAAGAAAAAACCGGCATGCAAAACGATACCATTTTCTAAATGCGTGCCTAGACAGTGTTTAACTAGCTCGGCTCGGTTATTAATATGGGTTAAATCGGTCGAAAAACTCTGGTTATCATCTATTGCAATATGATCGGTTTGATAACTCAAACCTTGTTTGAAAATCCCGAAGTGTTGCAGAAAATCAAAATCCTCCTGAGTCAGTTGGGCATGAATAACACCTGCCTCTAACAGGTTATCAAGGGTTTCAGCAGTAATGGTTGGCTTTATTTTCCCCTGATTCAATAATTTTTGCAGTCCGATATGATCATAAACTCGCCGTTTTTAAAATACCGGCTTGGAAAAGATGCCAGAATCCATTGACAAACATCTCGCTGGAACCGTACAAGCCTTCGTTAAAAGGATTATTGCCGCCGATCTTAATCATTGTTTCGGCGCATTGTTCGGTAATGGCTAAATCCGTTAGCAGCGTATTGTAAAGCTTGTTATCCTCATGGCGTAATTTGCAAGCATAAGTGATCGCGTCACCCAAAGAACCGATGCCTATTTGTACGGTTCCGCCATCTTTAATGAGGGTGCTGGCGTGAATGCCCAGGAGGTAATCCGCTGTGCTGACCGGCATATTGGGTGGACCGAATAGTTTAAAATCGTATTCAGAATTATCCACAACTGCATCGAATGCGTCTGCTTGCAACATGGCATCATGAAACATGAACGGCAGGTTGTTATTAACCTGACCCACCATCATGAAGGGTCGGTCCTGAACGTTTCGTTCCTTGAGCAGAGAGAGTAAATCCAACGTAACATCGGGGTTGCCGCTGAGACTATAATAAGTCTGATCCGCAATTGTTCTTTTGCTGATCATTTGCGCCATGACGTTAACGCCTTTCTCCGCTAACTCTCTGGCTACGTGTGTATAGTTAATGCTGGTATGGTGATGTTGGGCATGAGCGACTTTGATATATGAGCCGGGTTTGAAAAAAAAACTCTTCCACCTCAATGTTAGGCGGTAATTGCCCGGATCTAAGTGCCAAGGCATAGTCTAATTCCGGATAGTCACCGAACACTCTTGCCACAAAAGGTTCTAGAAAACGTTTCTCCAGATCACTGGAACCTTTTGGTTTTTCTAACGTTAGTGCTGTCAATATTTTTAAATGGATTGCGGGATTGTGCAGCGCTTTGCTGAAAATAGCATTGACTAATTGATTCGGTTTTCCTAACGCTAATGGTGTTGCCATTACGATATTATTACCGATCATGGTTATAATATCATCGGCACATTGATTGACATCTTGATAATAAACAGGCATGGCTGGCTCACTTGTTTTTATAGTCGTGATGATTGTCGAGTGAAGAAGGACCCGACCCTATCCAATAGTATAGATCGTATTTTCATAACGAGTTATTGGCAGGTATCCGGTTGAGTGTCTAAACTCATTAACAGCGGCAAACCTGCCGGTGTTCTCAAGGAATTCAATTATGTCAGATGCCAACAAGTTACTTTCGCGCCGCAGCTTCCAAGAAATCTGGAACGAACGGAATCTAGCGGTCGTCGATGAACTGTATGCGGTCGATTATCGAGGTCATATCACCGCGCGAGCTGAGGTCATACAAGGACCGGCAGCGCTCAAGCAGTTTGCGGTGATGTTTCAGTTCGCTTTTCCCGACATTCGCTTCACGATTGAGGATCAAATCGCCGAGGGGAGTCGGGTAGCCAGCCGCTGGGTGGTGAGCGGTTCTCAGCAGGGTGAATTTCTGGGTATTGCGCCGAACGGCGACGCCATTACCCTAGCCGGAATCAGCATCCAGCATATCGATGCCGGAAAGATCACTGAATCCTGGGACAATTGGGATGCATTGAGCATCCTGCAAAGAACGACCGGCGATATTTTCGA
>JAAUQA010000170.1 GCA_012032855.1 Candidatus Competibacteraceae bacterium | reverse complement strand
TTGTGTTCGATGTGCGCTGCTTACCCAACCCCCATTGGGAACCTCAGTTGCGTGCCTTGACCGGGCTTGATGACGACGTGATTGCGTTTCTCGAACAGCAACCACAAGTCAGTCGGATGATTGGCGATTTACAGCAATTTCTGGAAACCTGGATTCCTTGCTTCGTCACCGGTGGTCGCAGCTATTTAACGATTGCTATCGGCTGCACGGGGGGGCAACATCGTTCGGTATACATCACTGAAGCGCTGGCGTCCTATTTCAACAAAACACAGCGTAACGTCATGACTCGTCACCGGGAGTTGTCATGAGCAAGTCCGGACCACTGCTCATCTATCTCCTGTGGGATTCGAGTCGTCTGTACCAAGGCGTGCCACGATGCTGAAGCGGGAAGTGACGATCACCAACAAGCTGGGTTTGCATGCCCGAGCGGCAGCTAAATTCGTAACGCTTGCCACTCGCTTCGGCGCCGACATTCGAATCTGCCGGGATGGCCACGAGGTCAACGGCAAAAGCATCATGGGGGTGATGATGTTAGCTGCGGCTCGCGGCACCCGCCTGGAACTCTGGGCGACCGGCGAAGACGCGGAACAGGCGCTGGATAGCCTGGAAACTCTGATTCATCAGCGGTTCGGTGAGGACGGGTAAGCACATGTCTGTTGCCCTGCACGGTGTCGGTATTTCCCGAGGCTACGCCATCGGCAGGGCCTCATTTCTGCACCGAGACCGCCCGGAAATCGCCGAATACACCCTCGCCAACACGGTTATTGAACAAGAGGTACGCCGTTTTATCAACAGCGTAGCCATTGCCAAGCAGCAGTTACGCGAGATTCGTGCCCGCATACCGGTCACCCTGCCCGCCGACGTCACCGCGTTTATCGATACGCATCTACTGATGCTGGAAGATTCCACCTTGGCCAGCGCACCGATCAAACTGATCCGTACCCGTCGTTGCAATGCGGAATGGGCGCTTAAATTGCAACGCGATTTGGTGGTACAGGTGTTCGACGACATGGAGGACCCCTACCTGCGTAGCCGCAAGGACGATGTGGATCACGTAGTGCATCGCATTCAACGTATTTTGCTGGCCAATGAGACCGGTGTTGCCGATGTGATTTCCAGCCGCCTGGAAGGGCGGATTGTGGTAGCCGAGGAACTCACGCCCGCAGATACCATCCTGATGCAACATCAAGGCGTGCAGGCTTTTATTACGGAACACGGCGGTCCCCTCTCGCACACCGCCATCCTGGCACGCAGTCTCGGCATTCCGGCAGTCATGGGGGTGCGCAATGCGCGCCGCTATCCGGAAGAGGACGAATTGTTGATCGTCGACGGTCAACAAGGGGTGGTGCTGCTGGGGTTGGATCAGCGGCTGCTGGATTACTATCATTGGAAGCAACAGGAAGACCAACGACAACGGCAGGAGTTGATCAAACTCAAGGGACAACCGGCGGTGACCCGAGACGCCGTGCGGATCACTTTGCACGCAAACATTGAGCTACCCGAAGACGCTGTAGCGGTTCGCCAAGTGCAGGCAGCGGGTGTGGGTCTGTACCGGACTGAATTTCTGTTCATGAACCGCACAGATATTCCCGACGAAGAAGAACATTTGGCGTCTTATCTGCATGTCATCAAAATGTTGGAGGAAAAGCCCATTACGATTCGCACCGTTGATTTGGGTGCGGATAAACGCGTCGATGGGGGACGCATAGGTGGCGCTAATCCGGCTCTGGGCTTACGGGCCATTCGCTTGTGCTTAAAGGATTTGGGGCTGTTTCGTCCGCAGTTGCGGGCGATTTTACGCGCATCGGCATTCGGTAAAGTGCAGATGATGATTCCGATGCTGTCCAATACTCAAGAGCTTTTCCAAGTATTGAGGCTGGTAGAAGAAACCAAACAGGAGTTGCAGGCGCGCGGTCAACGCTTCGATGAGCGCATGCCGGTGGGAGCAATGATTGAGGTGCCCGCCGCAGCGATCTGTGCGGCGTTTTTCGCCCGCCATCTCAATTTTCTCTCTATCGGCACCAATGATCTCATTCAGTACACGCTGGCCATTGATCGTATCGACGATGAAGTCAATTATTTGTACGATCCATTACACCCCGCTGTGCTGCACTTGATTGCCATGACCATCAGAGCCGGCCAGCAGGCGAATATCCCTGTCAGCCTATGCGGCGAGATGGCTGGCGATACCCGCTATATCCGCTTGTTGCTGGGGTTAGGCCTGACCCACTTCAGCATGCACCCGAATAATATTTTAGAAATCAAACGGGTTATCCGTGAAAGTCACCTCATGGAGTTGGTAACACTGGTCCAGCGCATGTTACATACTACTGACCCCAAACGATTCAGCCAGCTAGTTCAGCATTTAACCCAACACTGACATCATCACCCATAGACCTGACGGTCTTTCCCCGCTACACTGCCGCCCGCGACCAACTCCTAATCCCATAGCCGGTTCATCGTCAAACCATCCGTTGACGCTGAATGTCCCCTTACAGCCCCGCTGTGTTACCCACGGAGGTTTTTGTGGCTGACAATGATTCTCGCCCGACTTATTTACGACGCTTGCGACGAGCCCTGGAACGGGGAACGTTTCAAAATGTGCGGCGTATGCTCAGGGCACTGCATCCGGCTGAAATCGCCGATTTGTTGGAATCATTGCCACCGGCGGAGCGCAAGGTCGTTTGGGAATTGGTGGAGCCGGAAACCAGCGGCGAGGTGTTGCTGCACGTCAACGACGAAGCCCGCGCCGGACTGATTCAGGAAATGGAGCCGGAGGAATTACTGGCTGCCACCGAAGGGTTGGATTTGGATGATCTGGCGGACATTCTGCAAGATCTACCCGATGCCGTCAGCGGTGAGCTATTGCATTCCATGGATGTGCAAAACCGCCAGCGGTTGGAAACTGTGCTGTCCTACCCGGAGGACAGCGCCGGCGGCTTGATGAACACCGATATGATTACGGTGCGCGCTGATGTCAGTTTGGATGTCGTGTTGCGATATCTGCGTCTGCGCGGCGCCATACCGGAGCAAACCGATAGCCTCATGGTGGTCGATCGCAATGACCGGTATTTGGGCATTTTGTCCTTGCATCAACTACTCATTGGGCAACCGGATGTGCCGGTCAAGGAAGTGATGATCAAGGACTTCGAACCCATTGCGGCCCATTTACCGGCAGACGAAGTAGCCAGGCGATTCGAGCACTTCGATCTGGTTTCTGCGCCCGTGGTGGGCCCTGAAAATAAATTAGTGGGGCGTATTACCATTGACGATGTAGTCGATGTGATTCGCGAAGAGGCCGAACATTCCATCATGAGCATGGCCGGTTTGGATCAGGAGGAAGACATCTTCGCCCCGATCGTGCCGAGTGCCCGCCGCCGTGCGGTGTGGTTGGGCATTAATCTGATCACTGCGTTCATGGCCGCCTGGGTGATTGGTCTATTCGAAGGTGTCCTAGAGTCAGCAGTGGCGCTGGCTGTGTTGATGCCCATCGTAGCCAGCATGGGAGGAATTGCCGGCAGCCAGACCCTGACGTTGGTGATCCGTGGCCTAGCGTTAGGTCATGTGGAACCCAGCAACGCCCGTTGGCTATTGTTCAAGGAGCTGACCGTCGGATTGCTGAACGGTTTAGTGTGGGCGCTGGTGGTAGCGGTGCTGGCTTATGTTTGGTTTGGTAATCCAATTATCGGCGGCATCATAGCCGTCGCCATCCTGATCAATCTGCTCTGCGCAGCATTATCCGGGGTGGGGATTCCGTTGTTGTTGCGTCGCTTGGGCATCGATCCGGCGTTAGCCGGTAGCGTGGTACTGACAACGGTCACCGATATCGTCGGCTTTTTCGCATTTTTGGGGTTAGCTACGCTGCTCCTGCTATAGCTCCTACTAAAAAGGAGCAGCGCTGATGATTACCTTAAGGGCTGTTTAGCAGGAAAAACCCTTAACCCTCCCATCGGCTACTGTGAGCGCACTTTGACATAAGAGCCGGGGGCATCCTCGATGGGTTGCAATTCCCGGTCGCCGGGCACCCGGGCGGGAATATTCTGAGGGCCGGCGTAAGCATTAATCCACTCCAGCCAATGCGGCCACCAAGATCCCTTGTGGGGTTCGGCGCCTTCAAACCATTCATCGGGTGTATCCGCCAGCTTGTCGTTGGTCCAGAAACCGTATTTGTTTTTGGGCGAAGGCGCGTTGATCACGCCGGCAATATGCCCGGATTCCCCTAGCACAAATTTCACCGGACCACCTGGCAGCCGGGTCCCGGCATAGGTGTATTTCCAGGGCGCGATGTGATCATCCTTAGTGGATAGAAAAAATACCGGCGTTTTGATCTTACCCAAGTCGACAGGTACGCCCAGAAAACTGACTCCGCCGGGGTCTTTCAAGCGATTATTGAGATACATGTTGCGTAAATAAAAGGTATGCATCGCTTTGGGCATGCGGGTAGGATCGGCATTCCAGTACAACAGATCGAACGGAAACGGCTCCTGGCCCAATAAATAATTTCTGATCACGAAAGACCAGATCAAATCATTCGCACGCAACAAAGTGAACACACCACCCATGTGATAGCCTTCCAAAAAACCCCGCTTTTCCATCCCTTTGTCGATGTGTGCAAACTGTTCTTCATCGATGAATACCGAAATTTCGCCCACTTTGGTGAAATCAAGCATAGTGGTAAACGCCGTGGCGCTGCGAATGCGTTTGTCGCGCTTGGCTGCCATATAGCCCAGGGTGCAAAACAACAGCGTACCGCCGATGCAATACCCCACTGCATTGACCTCCCGTTCGCCGGTGGCTTTTTCGATGGCGTCCAGAGCAGCCAGTGTACCGTGAGCCAGATAATCCTCGAAATCCATTTCCGCCAGGGTTTCATCCGGGTTGACCCAGGAAATGACAAATACGGTAAAACCCTGATCGACTGCCCACTTAATGAACGAGTTATCTTGGCGCAGATCAAGGATGTAGAACTTGTTGATCCAAGGTGGAATAACCAACAAGGGATGTTTACGCACCTTTTCAGTGCTGGGGTTGTATTGGATCAACTGCATCAACTGGGTCTGATACACCACCTTACCCGGCGTGACGGCAATGTTTTCGCCCAATTTGAAGGCATCCATGTCGGTCATCTTGATGCGTAGCTTGCCTTTGCCTTGATCTAAATCCTCCAGCAGGTTATTGAGACCGTTCACCAGATTTTCCCCGCCGGTTTCTAAGGTGGCTTTCAATACCTGCGGATTAGTGGCAGCGAAATTGGTCGGCGACATCGCATCGACGAACTGGCGAGTATAAAAATCGATCTTCTCTGCGGTTTTTTCATCAAAACCATCGACGCTATGGGCGGTTTTCTGAAGATGACGGGCCGCCAGCAGATAGGACTGCTTGATAAAGTCGAACACGGCATTTTCCGCCCATTCCGGGTCCTTGAATCGCTTATCCCCGGGATTCGGTTCGACCATAGGCTCGATTTTTTCTCCCAACATACGGCGGTTGGCGGTCTGCCACATGGTCATGTAATCCTGCCAGAAATTCATCTGGGATTGCATGAGCTTATTCGGATCGGCCAACAACTTCTGGAACATCTCCAAAAACGATTGACCGACAATGCCGGATCCGGGACTGAAAAATTCATATCGGGATCGGTATCGGCTTGCAGAAAGCGTTGCACCAGACGTTGGCTGCGTTCGATGATCTTGGAGAAATTTTCCGCTAACCGTTTGACCTCCACAGGTTTAATGTCTGGCAGACGCTGCAAGGACGCTTGAGTATCCGCCAGCTTTTTCGCCAGCGCCGCTTCCAGCAGATTTATTTCCGGTAGGGAATCAGATTTATTTTGCTCGGCCATAACAGACTCCGGTGATATGCGGTTGAGGATACCCCAGCAGCAGGAAGGGTATTTCTATCCCTACAAGCTAAGCACATTCTGGCGGTATTGCACCTGTCTAGGGCAATACGTTATGACAATGGCCGATACTCGGCAGAATGGGATAGAGACAAGGCGGGTTGCCTCACCTCGTCTCGCAGCGGCTCAGCACAATGCTGGTGGGTAATCAAACGAAAGGGTCTTTAAGCATAATCGTGTCAGCCGATCGGGTCCCGTCGAAATAATATCGATGGGCGTATCGGTAACCGCTTCGATATGCTTCAAATAATGCTTAGCATTGTCCGGCAGGTCCTCGTAGCGTCTCACCCCTGCGGTGGATTCCTGCCAACCGGGCAGTTCCTGGTAAATCGGTTCACAGGCCGCGAAAGCTTCAGCACCCAAGGGCGGTGTCGAAAGCTCAACATCGCCATAACGGTAGCCGACACACAAGCGGATGGTATCCAAGCCGTCCAGCACATCAAGTTTGGTAACGCATAAACCGGTGACACTATTATTCTGGATTGAGCGTCGTAACGTTACGGCGTCGAACCAGCCACAGCGTCGTCTTCGGCCTGTAGTGGCGCCATATTCGTGACCACGCTCAGCCAAGTATTCGCCTTGCGAGTCGAATAACTCGGTAGGGAAAGGTCCGGCGCCTACCCGGGTGGTATACGCCTTAGTAATGCCCAAGATATAATCCAGGTAACGCGGCCCTAGACCGGTACCGGTAGCGGCTCCCCCCGCTGTGGTGTTGGACGAGGTGACATAGGGATAAGTGCCGAGATCGATATCCAATAACGCACCTTGGGCACCCTCGAACAAAACATTATCGCCACTCTGAGCATGTTGATACAGTAACTCTGTGACATCACCGACCAGGGGTTGAAACAACTCCGTCAAGGCCAGCGTGCTATCCAATACATGCTGAAAATCAACCGGTTCGGCATGAAAGTAATGTTTCAACACGAAATTATGGAAATCTAAAATCTCGCCGAGTTTGGCAGCAAAGC
>JAAUQA010000169.1 GCA_012032855.1 Candidatus Competibacteraceae bacterium | reverse complement strand
CCAGACAATACTGGGGGAATGTTCACGCAACGCGTCCAAACGGAGACTGCGCAACTTGATCAGATTATTCAAATGTTCAAGAATTTGATAGTAAAGAATTTGTTCGTGGCCACTAGATGGAACTAGATTATCGACGAGGGCCAGCAGCTGATCCATCGTCTGCGATGCGCGGCCGGAGGGACCTTCGACAATGGCGGCACTGCGTTCTTCAATGGCCTGACGAATGAATGTCACCAGACCCTGTGTCATCTGCTCGGATGCCTGTTTATCCGGATAGACCTTGATGTTTTTATGCAGAACCAGCATAAAGCTGCTTTCGTTCTGCATATTAGTTTTAGCCTCGTCATATTGTCCCCACACGACAAACACCACAAAGCCCAGCAATACGCCATAGGTTACCCCCAGGGTTGCGAACACGAAACCGGCGATGTCATTGTGAATCTGTCTGACTGCAACCGGGATGAAGCGGTGGACAATTAAAAAACCGGCGATCGAGAATGCTACGAAAACAACAACGATCAGGGAGAGGGCCAGCCATTGCGGCAACAACTGGATATTCAATAACAGCGACATAGGGCATTCCAAATTGAGTCAATGCGTTTCATCCAGAAAACTATGCAGGGCAATCTCGGCGTTGCTGACCACACCGACAATGTCCTCGTTTTCTAAAACAGGGCGAAATTCAGACCGAAATTATTGAACAAACGCGCGCAATACCGGATATCCATATTGGCGCGCACACAGATCACCGGTTTGGCCATGATTTCGTAGATGTTAACCCGTTTAGGGGAACGATCCAGCGCCAGCACTTTTTTGGAAATATCCGACAACACCACCATGCCGTATTCATCGTCCTTGTCGCGTCGGTTAACAATCAGCGCCGCCACTTTTTTTTCTTTCATCGTATGCAGCGCTTCTTGTACCGTTAACAAACGCTCTACGATGACGACATTGGTGTCCATCACATCGCTGACTCTGATAATGGGTTGCTCGTTCATACTTGCTCCGCCACGGTAGTGGACAATGTTTTTACTTGGTGCGCCACGCCAACAGCATCTTCCACGTCGATTTGCACGGCGATCCCCGTGCCCGGTTTTTCGTTGAATTCTCCTGCCCGATTGATGGTTTCCAGGATGTTGCGACTCCGGTGCTCCTCGACCAGCATCAGGAGTACATCACGGGTGGTCTCCAGCCGCAGCCCGAGAAATGTCTTGGCTTGCTCCAAGCCTTCCCCTCGGGCGTGATTGATAACCGTCGCACCGGTGGCGCCGGCATTACGAGCCGCGTCCATAATTTCAGTGGTCTTGGTTTCATCGACAAAAGCGATAATCAATTTGAAGTGCATCGCTGATTTACCTGTGTAGCTACTTAATCGGTATCCGCCGGGTCCGACTTAACGCCGGCCTGTCGCGAGCGCACTGCCCGCAGGTGACGATATTCGGACAATTGGGCATATGCCATAACTGTAATCATGGGAAATAAACTCGCAAAAGCAATGAGGCCGAAGCCATCGATCAGTGGATTTCTGCCGGGCACGGACTCGGCCAATCCCAATCCTAAAGCGGTTACCAAGGGGACTGTCACAGTAGACGTAGTCACCCCACCGGAGTCGTAAGCCAACGGGACGATCAGCTTGGGGGCGAAAAACGTTTGAATGACGACGAACACATAGCCGGTGATGATAAACCAGTGGATGGGAGCGCCGATGACGATACGCAAAGTACCAAGACTGATGCCCAAGGCGACACCGATCGCTACCGCGATACGCAGCCCCCAAACACCGATGGTGCCGCCCGACACTTGATTGGCTTTCAAAGCCACCGCGATCAAGGAGGGTTCGGCTATGGTGGTACTGAAGCCGATGGCCAGGGCGAACAGATACACCCAGTAATAATCGGCCCACTGCACGCTGAGCACCCCATCCGTAGCGGTTTGAATCGCGGTCAGCTGTTCCGCCATCAGCCGTCCCAACGGAAACAAGGCGCGCTCCAAGCCCAGCAGAAAGAACGACAAACCCAGTAGCACGTAAATGAAGCCGATAATCACTCGGCTTAAATTGGGGATGGGTTGACGTAATACGAACAATTGAAAACCCAGGATAATCAAGGCAATCGGCAGCACGTCCTTAACGGTCCCAAGCAACGTTGCGGCTAGATCAAATAGTAACTCCATCACCATCAAATCATCATCCCATAAGCCATCACGAAAATCATGGGTAGCAATGAGGCAAAGGCAATTAGGCCGAAACCGTCGATCAGCGGATTGCGTCCCCGAATCGCTGAAGCCAACCCCACCCCCAAAGCGGTCACTAAAGGCACCGTGATGGTCGAGGTGGTCACGCCACCCGAATCATAAGCGATACCGACAATTTCCTCGGGCGCGAACATCGTCATAATCAACACGGTGACGTAGCCTGCGATGATCATCCAATGAATCGGCCACCCTTTGAGAATCCGAAACACGCCTAAGACAATTGCGGCGCCGACCGACAGGGCGACCGTGAGTCGCAATCCCCAGGCGTAGTCCTCCTGGCTATCCGTACCCAGCGCGATAACTCCGCCCTCTGCGGCGACCTGAGCTGCTTCGTCCGCCACCGCGATCAGCGCCGGTTCGGCGACCGTGGTACCGAATCCCAGCGCAAAAGCGAACAGTAGCAACCAGACTAGGCTGCCTTTGCGGGCGAAGGCATAAGCCATCGACTCACCGATAGGAAACAACCCCATTTCCAAGCCAAAAATAAAAAAGGTCAGCCCCAGGATCACCAACACGGTTCCCAGCAAGAGATCGGGTAGATTGGGCAAGGGTTGTTGCAGGACGAAAAATTGAAAAAAACGATGACCAGCATAATGGGCAACAGATCCCGCACGCTACCCAACAGGGCTTTGAACAGGCCGAACAACGATTTTCTCAACCTATCCCCCGCTATCATGGTGTGGTCAGTGCTTGCACGCCGCAGAATGGATACGCTGCATGTGAGCATTTGCAATTATAACGACAGAACCCTAAATTAAGAGCGTCACTTCAACCCTGAAATGCAATCCCGTTTGCGAGCAAGAGTAACGTACCCATGAATGTAGTGGATGCTCGACCCACGCCTATAGCAATAGGCATAGACCTTACGGCACAGAGTTCGGCATGATTCTAACCCGAGATGCTGATCTCTACGCGCGGTTGCACAATGCGCCGGGCACATTTGCCGGTCTCATGGACCTGTACGAGCGCAATTACATCGGTATCCGTCGGCTGGCTCCCGTGTTGCCGTCGGCGCATGTCCCTTGTGTATCTTATGTACCAAGCGGTTTAAGCCTGCACCTGGAAGTGCTTGATTCGTTTCGCTACACCACCGAGTTATCGCTGACGTATTACTTTGCGCGGGACCAGAGCGAGGTGGCGGAACCCGATTTGCGGATCCGCGTATATCATGATGCGCGCTTAGCCGAGGTGATGGCGGCCCAGTTACGGCATCGGCCTGAATTCCGGGCTGCAGAGCATGAATGGGAAAAACCCCGCTCCGCGCCCGTTGGCATGTCAACCGCTTTCTCTATAAGTGGTTGAACTACTGCTTACATCAGGGACATCGGTTTGGAGAGGCGCGTTAACACGGCGTCAATCCATCCCGATCCCTTTATCCACCCACCGTACCCCTTCGCAACAAATTCATGCGCTGACCTTTGGCGGCTTGCTCGCAGTCGAGCTCACAATATTAGTTGACCAAATTGCTAGGATATTATACTTTGCTTCAATCTGGCAGAAAGTATCTGATCTCCAGCCCTCGTCGGGTTTCCCAAACAACGCTAGCAGGTTAACACCATGAAGCTGTCCACCAAAGGTCGTTATGCGGTTACCGCAATGATGGATCTCGCGATTCATGACAAATACGGTCCTGTGACCCTGTCTGAAATTTCCCAATGTCAGGGCATATCCTTGTCTTACTTGGAGCAGTTATTCGCCAAGTTGCGCAAAAGCGGTTTGGTAGAAGGGGTACGCGGTCCGGGCGGGGGTTATCGATTGGCCCGTTCGGCTGAGCAAGTCACGGTAGCGGAAATCATCACCGCCGTAGATGAGAAGCTGGACGCCACCCGCTGCGGTGGCCGAGAAAACTGTCAGGAAGGACGGCGCTGTTTGACGCACGAACTGTGGAGTGAGCTGAGCCAGCAAATCTTTTCCTTCCTGGAAGGCATTACCTTAGCCCAGTTTGTGGAACGCCCTCGTGTGAGAGAGGTTATCCATCGCCAGGAAACTATTCATATGCGCGAACAACCTGCTCCGGATACGGCAGCCGCATAGACTTACGGCTCGTCCTTGAACACGCAAACCTTCCAACCTGACAAGAACGTTCTGCTGCGGGCTTAGGTAGCAACCTGCTGATCGCACGGTCAGCGGATTTTTCGAACAATCACGTTTCCCACGGAATAGCCCGCACCGAAAGAACAGATGAGCCCCAACTGGCCGACATCCAGATCCTGTCTGTACTTATGGAACGCGATAATGGAACCGGCTGAACTGGTATTGGCGTATTCGTCGAGCACTATAGGGGCCTCATCCGGCTTGGGGTCGCGGTTTAGGACTTTGCGAATAATCAGTTGGTTCATATTGAGGTTGGCTTGATGCAGCCAAAAGCGTTGTAAGTCGCTGGCGGTCAAGCCTAATTCATCCAGATGATCCTTGATCAAACCCGCCACTGCGGGTGACACTTCTTTAAACACCTTGCGGCCTTGCTGCACAAACAGCCTCTCTGTAACCTCGGTAGGCGCTTCAGCACGATTCAGAAAGCCTGCGTTATTGCGGATATTATTAGAGAATTGGGTCAGTAACTTGGTACCGAGAACTTCGTAGACCTCTTCCTTGGCGGTACAGGTTTCGGTGCTTTCTAAAATAACTGCGGTGCACACATCGCCAAAGATAAAATGGCAATCTCTGTCCCGAAAATTCAAATGCCCCGAGCAAATCTCCGGATTGACCATCAATACGCAGCGCGCACTGTCGTTACGCAACATATCCACAGCCGTTTGGATACCGAAAGTAGCTGAGGAACACGCCACGTTCATATCAAAACCGAACCCGGTAATGCCCAACGCGTTCTGCACCTCAATCGCCATCGCCGGATAAGCCCGCTGCATGTTGGAGCAGGCTACCAGCACGGCATCCACGTCAGCGGCGGTTTTATTCGCCGCACTTAACGCATCCCGAGCCGCGGCAACCGCCATTTCCGCTTGAATGGATAATTCTTCGTTAGCACGCTGGGGTAGATAGGGACACATGCGTTCCGGATCTAAAATTCCTGCCTTATCCATAACCCGGCGGTTCAGAATACCGGAGGCTTTCTCTATGAATTCAGGACTGGATTCCTGCAGAGGTTCCAGTCGCCGGCTTCGATCAAGGTTTGATTGCGTTGGTTATACTGTTGCACGAAAGTGTTGAAAGCGATCACCAGCTCTTCGTTGCTGATGGAATGGGGGGGTCATAAAGCCCCGTTCCGCTGATAACGATGGTTCTTTTTTGCACACTGGCCCCTCTATATTTCTTGATCGCAATAGCGTGATGGATGAAAGACTCTGCGATCGGCAGAGCCTTGGGACATCATGGGTAGGCTTGAGCCTGATACCCGACAGCTATCAGGATCCGGGGCATCTGCACGGCTTCGCATTAACTTACTCGTGTCGTTCAGAAGCAGTCCAAACAGCTTTAGTCGGGCGATTCTACCCGCTTGACGTAAGGTAAACCAGCGTTGCTATTTAATCATTATCCTTCGCCGCCAAGTTTGCAGTGTTTTGAACGGTCTGGAACCTTCAATTTTAGTCCGCTCGATACATCAGCAATTTTGGAAACTGGTACAACCTGAGCGCTGCATTATCCAGATGCCGTGGGATGGAATCACTCACTCCACGATCATTCACAGCTACCAGCGGTTCAATTTGACTGGGTAACGGTTCATGTTGAACCGAAGTGGTTCATTTTGGCCCATTTGGTCAGTTAGTCCCAAATCGCAAAAAGGAGACTGGTTTCGACCGGGATGTGATTAAGCAGAAATCCGCTTTGATTTGGCCGCCGCTGCCGTGGGTTTGGCCGGTACAGTGAGGATGGAGTAATGGGCGAAACTATAGGCTATGCCTTGTCTGACGCTGCTTACCAAAGTGCGGTGGAGATATTAGATTTGATTGAAAAGGGCCAGAATCCTAGCAGACTGTTGGTCCAAATGATGCCTCCTCAGCAAGTGATGACAGCCTTGATTACGGTGGCTGGACAAGTGAGCCAAGGCGAGGTCGATCCAGATATAGTTTTAGGTGCGCTGTTTATCGCTACGACCTGGATTTCAGGGCATTTTAACGATAACGCATTGCCGCTTCATTGATGCACTCGCGCAAAAATGGCACGTCTGTTTTGCCTGTTTCGTCATAAAAGACGGATTGCGCAAGACATCCAGCTTCAACAATAAGACCGGGTGCAGAGGAACCTAGCAATTATGCTCAGCGGCATGCTGTTATGCGCTTGCTCTCATACGGGCGAATATCCAAAAAGCTCGTATTTACGCGTTCCCAACTCAGATTCTCTTATAATAAAATCATGTAATAACGTCCCTACGCTATTTGAATCAGAATCCATTTTGCCGAGCGTGATTGTCCTGCATAACGCACCTAACAACCACTCTATAACAACTACAAGACTTGTTGATATTTTTGCTGTGTACTCCCGTTCTTGGCCATTTTCAATCATTTGAATTGCTTGATTAAAAGGTATTATAGCGGCTTCGATTTCCCCCCAACGATGTGATAGCCATTTTCCTGTTGATGCTTCATCTGAAATTCTATTCATGTAAACATAACGATCCTTACTTGCAAATTCACTTAGATGCACCAAAAGTTCTTTTAGCACGATATCGT
>JAAUQA010000168.1 GCA_012032855.1 Candidatus Competibacteraceae bacterium | reverse complement strand
GCAGTCGTCCAAGGCCAACCCTGGCCTCCGGTTGCGGAGCCATGCGCAACCGCGTGGCTGGGCAGTGACTCGGCAAGCGGCTATACCCGTAAATGCGCCCGATTTCTTCGATCAGATCGGCTTCGATGGTGATATCGAAACGAAATGTCGGCGGCACGACCAACCAATGATCACTTTCCTCGGCAACCGCCATGCCTAATCGCAACAGCATTTCATTCACTTGCTGAGGATCAATAGCCAATCCCAACAAGCGTTCGATCCGTTCCGGACGCAGTCGAATAGCCGGCTCCGCAGGGAGGTGTGTCGGCGCAACCGTTTCGCTTACCGGACCGGCTTGCCCACCGGCGATATCCAGCAACAATCGGGTTGCTCGCTCCATGGCGCGAATTTGCAATTGCGGGTCCACACCGCGTTCGAAACGATGCGATGAATCAGTGTGCAAGCCATAACTACGGGCGCGACCGGCAATCACGGTGGGACTGAAAAAAGCGCTTTCTAAAAATACATTCCGAGTTGCGTCGCTGACCGCGCTGGATTGGCCGCCCATAATGCCGGCCAGTGCCAACGGACCGGCTGCGTCAGTGATTAATAGGGTATCGGCAACCGGCGTTATCGCATTGCCGTTCAACAACTCCAGCGTTTCGCCCGGGTTAGCACGACGCACGTCGATTCGATCAGTGAGTTTATCCAGATCGAAAGCATGCATGGGCTGACCGAGTTCGAGCATCACGTAGTTGGTGATGTCGACCAATGGTCCCAAGCTGCGTAATCCCGACCGCCGCAACCGCTCAATCATCCACAACGGGGTCTGGGCCGCCGGATTCACGCCGCGGATGACTCGTCCCACATAGCGTGGGCAATCGGTCGGGGCACTAACCGCCACCGGAAAAGTATCATCCAGAATGGGTTCAACCGGATCGGACGCAACCGGCGTCACTTCGCAGCGGTTCAGCACCCCCACTTCTCGGGCGATACCAGCCACGCTCAGACAATCGCCCCGGTTCGGGGTGAGATCCAGTTCAATCAGTCGATCATCCAGCTGCAGCATTTGCCGCAAGTCGGCTCCGACGGTGATGCCTGTCGGTAGTGCCCAAAGCCCCGAATCATCGTCTCCCAGCCCCAGTTCCTGAGCCGAACACAACATGCCGTGAGAGGTAACGCCCCGCAGTTGCGTAGTTTCAATCGCTTGGCCGTTCGGCATCTTTGCGCCTATTCTGGCAACCGGCGCGATCATCCCGACCTGCACATTGGGGGCTCCACAGACGATTACCAATGTCTCGTTGCCGCCGACATCCACGTGGGCGACTTGTAGACGCTCTGCTTCAGGATGTGGTGCCAGACTCACTACACGACCAACCACGACACCGTTAAAGTCCGGTGCCGCCCCCGTCAGGCTGTCCACCTCCAGACCGGCCATGGTGAGTTGTTCCGCTAATTCGTCGCTACCGACAGTAGGATCGACCCACTCTCGCAACCACCGTTCACTGAACTTCATTGTTTCGCCTTCATCGTGAAGTTACCGAAATTGCCGCAGAAAACGCAGATCGTTGTCGAAATACAAGCGCATGTCGTTCACGCCATACCGCAGCATGGCCAGCCGTTCTACCCCCATGCCAAAGGCATAACCGGTATAGCGTTCGCTGTCGATACCCACCGAGCTGAACACCTGGGGATGAACCATGCCGCAGCCCAACACCTCCAGCCAGCCGGTATGACTGCACACGCGGCAACCCGAGCCGTTACACATCACGCACTCGATATCCACTTCCGCCGACGGTTCGGTAAACGGGAAATAGGATGGGCGAAATCGCACTTGTAATTCCCGCTCGAAGAAATTGCGCAAAAACTCGTTGAGCACACCTCTAAGGTCGACAAAGCTCACCCCCTCATCGACAAACAGCCCCTCCACTTGATGGAACATAGGGGTATGGGTCAAATCCGAGTCACAGCGGTACACCCGACCGGGTGCGATGATACGCAGCGGCGGTGGTTGAGTTTCCATCGTGCGAATCTGCACATTGGAGGTGTGGGTACGCAACAACATCCGGCTGTCGAAATAAAACGTATCATGCATCGCCCGGGCAGGGTGATGTTCGGGGATATTCAAGGCTTCGAAGTTGTGAAAATCATCCTCGACTTCAGGACCCTCGGCCACCGTAAAGCCGATTTCGGCAAAAAACGACTCTATGCGATTCAGGGTGCGGGTGATCGGGTGCAAACCACCGGGTTGTTGCCCGCGACCCGGCAGGCTGACATCAATCGCTTCACTGGCCAATTGGGCATCAAGCTGCTGCTCTAACAGAGCCGTTTTGCGGGTTTCAATGGCAGCCTGAATGTCCTGTTTCGCCACATTGATGGCTTGCCCAGCTGTCGGACGCTCTGCGGCAGGCAGTTGGCCGAGCTGCTTGAGCTGCTCAGTCAGTACACCTTTCTTGCCTAAATACTGTACCCGCAACTGTTCCACTTGGCTGAGATTATCAGCCTGGGTAAGCGCAGATTGCGCATCGTGAACGAGTTTTACTAAATCTTCCAAAGCTCATGTCTCCCGGGACGTTCTGATATAGCTGAACTATTTTGATTAGGAGGTTCAGCCATAGCTTTGTTTTGTCGCGCAACTTATCCCTACAATCGAATCGATTGATAGGGGTTGCGCTATAGCGCGCCCAACAAAAAAGGGAAAGGTTGGTGGGCCTTTCCCCTCTAACATGACCGGATAACGATACGGTTTAAGGTTATGCGACGTTCAAGGCAACCCTGGCTTTTTCTGCGAGGGCCGCAAATGCAGGCTTGTCTTGCACAGCCAAATCCGCCAGCACCTTACGGTCAACAACAATGGCGGCTTTATTCAGCCCGTCCATGAGACGGCTATAACTCAAGCCGTTTTCCCGAGCCGCGGCATTGATGCGCACAATCCATAGGGCACGGAATTGCCGCTTCCGCTGGCGGCGATCCCGATAGGCATACTGGCCCGCTTTGGTAACAGCCTGCTTAGCGACCCGATAAACCCGGCTGCGGGCACCGTAATACCCTTTCGCCTTTTGCATCACCTTCTTGTGCCGGGCGCGAGCAATCACTCCCCGTTTAACACGCGACATAATGCATACCCTCCATTAACCGTAAGGCATCATGCGCCGCACCAGCGGAACATCGGCCTTGTGAACCATAGTCGTTCCCCGCAGGTGCCGTTTCCGCTTAGGCGTCTTTTTCGTCAAAATATGACGGGCGTGCGAATGAGAACATTTGAAACCGCCGGAGCCGGTGCGCGAGAAACGCTTTGCGGCACCGCGGTTAGTTTTAATCTTTGGCATGATCACTCCATCTTTTCAATCAGGTCATGGCGATCCCATTGAACTCACGGCATGGTTTGGATCGCCTTATTTATTTTTCAACGGGGCGACGACCATGACCATCTGCCGCCCTTCCATTTTCGGATATTGTTCTACTGTACCGTAGTCGATTAAGTCGGCTTCGACACGTTTTAACAATTTGAACCCCAGATCCTGATGAGCCATCTCCCGACCTCGGAACCGTAAGGTGACCTTGGTTTTGTCTCCGTCGCTGAGGAAGCGGACCAGGTTGCGCAGCTTGACCTGATAGTCTCCTTCTTCGGTGCCGGGACGAAACTTGACCTCCTTGACTTGAATTTGCTTCTGCTTTTTCCTGGCTTCCTGCGCTTTTTGTTCTGTTCAAACCGAAATTTACCGTAATCCATGATACGGCAAACCGGCGGTTTAGCAGTTGGGGAGATTTCTACAAGATCCAGTTCGGCTTGTTCAGCACTGCGTATGGCGTCTTCAAGGGAGACTACTCCGACCTGTTCACCCTCTTGATCAATCAAGCGCACTTCCCGCGCTGTAATTTCTTCATTCAGCCGAATCTTGTTAGTGGCTATAATTCAATCCTCCAAAGCGTTTGGTGGTGGTTAATCACTACGACTGCGGTTGGCGACATCGGCACTGAGCCGTTCCAGGAACGCGGCAAGGTTCATACTACCCAGGTCGTCGCCATTACGCTTGCGCACTGCAACGGTTTCGGTTTCGACTTCGCGATCACCAACGACAAGCAAATAGGGTACACGTTGCAAGGTGTGCTCGCGGATTTTAAAGCCGATTTTTTCGTTTCTCAAGTCCGCTTTAACGCGGAAGCCTTGTTGGGTAAGCGATTTTTTACGGCTAGCGCATAATCGTGCTGTTGATCGGTGATCGTCAACACCACAGTTTGAGTCGGTGCCAGCCAGGTAGGCAACGCACCGGCGTACTGTTCGATCAAGATACCAATGAAGCGTTCCAATGATCCGAGAATCGCACGATGCAACATGACCGGTGCGCGCCGACTACCGTCTTCGCCGACATAGCTGGCATCCAACCGACCGGGCATATTGAAATCGACCTGCACGGTGCCGCATTGCCACACTCGATCCAAACAATCGCGCAGGGAAAAATCGATTTTCGGGCCGTAAAACGCACCTTCTCCGGGTTGCCGTTTCCAGGGCAGGCCTCGCTTGTTCAACGCCAGTTCCAACGCCTGTTCCGCTTTGTCCCAGATCTCATCGCTACCGACGCGTTTTTCCGGCCGGTGGATAAGGCAATCAGAATATCGTCGAATCCAAAGGCCGCGTAGACTTCAAACATCAAATCCATAAAGGCCGATACTTCGGGCTGGATTTGTTCTTCAGTACAGAAAATATGCGCATCATCCTGGACGAAATTGCGCACCCGCATCAACCCGTGCAATGCTCCGGACAGCTCGTTGCGATGACAGGAACCGAATTCAGCGAGTCGCAATGGCAGATCCCGATAGCTTTTCAACCCTTGATTGTAGATTTGAATGTGACAGGGACAATTCATGGGCTTCAGGGCATAGTCCCGGTTCTCCGAGTGAGTGATGAAAATCTCGTCGGCGAACTTGTCCCAATGCCCGGATTTTTCCCATAAACTGCGATCTACGATCTGCGGGGTATGAACCTCTTGATAGCCGTGCTCGCGCAATAGCTGGCGGATATAATTCTGAATCGTGGTATAAATCGACCAGCCGTTGTCATGCCAAAACACCATGCCCGGCGCTTCTTCTTGCACGTGGAACAGGTCCAGCGCCTTGGCGATGCGGCGATGATCGCGCTTTTCCGCCTCTTCCAAACGGTGCAAATAGACCTTCAGCGCTTTGGCATCCGGCCAAGCCGTGCCGTAGATCCGTTGCAACATCTCGTTATTGGAGTCACCCCGCCAATAAGCCCCGGCTACCTTCATCAGTTTGAACGCCTTGAGGTGTCCGATGTTAGGCACATGGGGCCCACGGCACAGATCGATAAAATCGCCCTGGCGGTACAGAGAAATCGCCTCGGCTTCAGGAATACCAGCGATGATTTCAGCCTTATACGCTTCGCCCATCTCGCGGAATAGTGAGACAGCCTCGTCACGCGGCATCAGTAAGCGTTCCACAGTGGCGTTGTCGCTAGCCAATGCCGTCATGCGCGCTTCGATCTGCTCCAAATCTTCCGGCGTAAACGGGCGTTCGAAAGCGAAATCGTAATAAAAACCGTTGTCAATGACCGGGCCGATAGTGACCTGGGCGGACGGATACAGTTGCTTAACGGCATGCGCCAACAAATGCGCCGTGGAATGACGGATGATGTCCAGTCCTTCGGGGTCGCGCGCGGTGATGATTGTTACAGTAGCATCCTGTTCAATCACAAAAGAGGTATCGACCAGCGAGCCGTCGACCTTGGCGGCTAAAGCCGCTTTGGCCAAACCCGCACCAAGACTGGCTGCCACCTCATGAACGGGCACGGGGTGATCGAATTCGCGCTGACTACCGTCGGGAAGTGCGATAACCGGCATGACTGCGTTTCCTAAATAATCCGTCTCTCAAAATCGGGAAAACAAAAAGGCGAGCCGCGCTTGCTTCCTTTCGGAAGGAACGGCACGCCTTTATATGAAGTATTCTACGCCGTCGAAATGTGGTAGGCGCGATTGGACTCGAACCAACGACCCCCACCATGTCAAGGTGGTGCTCTAACCAGCTGAGCTACGCGCCTGTTGTTGATGGGGGAAGATTACCGAAGCAACGTGCCGTTGGCAAGTATTGTCTATGAATTCCGGGGGATTTTTGTTCCAGACACCTAAAATGATGAGGCATTAGCCGAGCGCAACTAAACTTGTTATGTTAGATGCATTAAGTGCAACGATCTGAACAGGAACCACGCATGGGACATCGACTTTCCAAAATTTACACCCGGACCGGTGACAAAGGCACTACCGGTTTGGGCGGCGGCGAGCGCGTTGATAAAGATAGCCTACGCATCGAAACCATCGGCCAAGTGGACGAACTGAATTGCACCATCGGCATGGTGCTGGTATACGACATCCGCACAACCATTCGTGATTGCTTAAGCGAAGTACAACACAAGCTATTCGATTTGGGTGGCGAATTGAGCATGCCTGGCTATGAGGCCATTCAAGCGGATGACGTAACCGGATTGGAGCAGGAATTGGACGCCTTCAATGCTGATCTTCCGCCGTTAAAGGAGTTCATTCTGCCCGGCGGCGGTCCCGCTGCAGCGGCTTGTCATCTGGCGAGAGCGGTTTGCCGACGCGCCGAACGACATACGGTGCGTTTGGCCCGTCAAGAGACCATCAATTCTCATGGTCAAGCTTATATCAACCGGCTGTCAGATTTGCTCTTCGTGCTGTGTCGTATTCTGGCCCGTGACGAGGGCGGTCAGGAAGTGTTATGGCGGCACGACCGGAAACGGAAAAAAATCCAGCCGACCGAAGGTTAGTGCTTCACCCGACTTGTTTTGACGAATCTGTCGGGTAGATACCGGCTTGCCAGCTTGGTAGGATGTGCTGACGAAGGAAGCGCATCATTGGCCGGTTGGCTCTCGATTGATGCGCTTCGCAAGCTCA
>JAAUQA010000167.1 GCA_012032855.1 Candidatus Competibacteraceae bacterium | reverse complement strand
GGGATCTTCTTCAAATCGATTATTTCTACTCTACTCTGCTGCTGTTATTGTATTTTAGCGTTTAGTCCATTGGACCAGACGGCGGGAGATCGGTCTCAACCACATGCCGCGTTAGTCAACGTAGAAGGGCTGATTGCCAGCGGTATGGATGCCAATGCAAAGGATGTCATCAGCGGGTTACGCAGCGCTTTTAAAAACGACAACACGGTTGGCGTGATCTTATCCATCAATAGTCCAGGCGGCAGCCCGGTCCAGGCTGGAGAAATGTATGATGAAATCATGCGCTTGCGTGAGGCTCACCCAAAAACCCCTATTTATGCGGTCGCCGCCGATGTCTGCGCTTCGGGGGGGTATTATGTGGCAGCGGCAACGCAGAAGATTTATGCCAACAAAGCCAGCATCATCGGTTCCATCGGGGTTCGCACGGACGGTTTCGGCTTCGAAGACGCCATGACTAAACTCGGCATCACCCGCAGGCTGTACACTTCCGGCGACAGCAAGGGTTTTCTTGACCCGTTTCAGCCTCCCAAGCCGGAGGATGTGCAACACTTGAAAAGTATGCTGGACGAAATTCATCAACAATTTATCGCTGCGGTCCGGCAGGGACGCGGCGAGCGTTTGCGGGAAACGCCCGAACTGTTCAGCGGCTTGGTGTGGACCGGGTCGAAGAGCTTGGAGCTGGGTTTGATCGACGAGCTGGCCGATATGCGTTATGTGGCTAAAGAAGTCCTGGGCACTGAAAAGATCATTGATTACACCACACGGCCTAAAGTTCTGGAGCGCATTTTGAGCAATGTCGAAGCAACCTTAACCCTATTAACCAGCGTCTTCAGTACAGGAGTACGCTAGCGCAGTGCGACTGCCACCAACACTTAGCAATCCCCTTGATAGGGCGAAAAATGGCTAATCTGATCACGCTGGGCCGCTTACTGCTTCTGTTTATCCTAGTCGGCCTGCTTTACCGCGACACCGTTTATGCCCAGATCAGCGCTTTTTTTTTACTGATCATCATTTTCGTTATGGATGGCTTGGACGGTTGGGTGGCACGCCGACGCGGTGAATCTTCGCTGTTCGGAGCAATTTTTGACATCGCAGCCGACCGGGTGGTGGAAAACGTACTCTGGGTCGTGTTAGCCGATTTAGATCGAGTGCCTATCGCAGTGGCTTTGGTTTTCTTGGTTCGCGGTTTGTTGGTCGATTCCATTCGCGCGGCCGGCGCTTCGCAGCAGCAGCGCCCATTCGATATGGTGGTCGGCACGCTGGGACAATGGCTGGTTGCGGGGCGGTTCATGCGGATTTTCTATGCTGTTGTTAAAGCCGTTGCTTTCTGTTGGTTATTATTAATGCCGATCATCGCCGGTTTATTGCCGGGTATTTGGGTTGCTTGGAAAACCACCCTAGAGGGCGTAGGTTCTGGGCTGGTATGGTTTGCAGTTGTCGTCTGCATCGCCCGAGGGCTTCCAGTCGTGCTTGAATTCTTACAGTACCAAAACGAGTCCGCAGCACCGCGAGAATCGAGCCGATGAGATTGGTGCTGTTTGACATCGACGGCACCTTAATTCGGGGCCTGAGTACCGAACTGACCTTTATGGGTTATTTGTTTCGACGCGGCAAAATCGGCCCTACCCAGGGGTTGGCTTGGCTGTATTTTACCTGCCGGTGGTTACCCCGCTACGGCGCTTTGATCGGCAAAAAAAACAAAGCTTATCTCACAGCCCTGCAGCAATCCGAAGTGAGTCGTATCGCCAGTGAGTTTGTTTTCAAACGCTGCCCGGAAAAATCCATGCCGCAGCTCTGGCACGCCTGCAGGCCCACTCGCGGGCGGGAGAACCGGTGGTGCTATTGAGCGGTACGCCTGATTTTATCGCCGCACCGCTCGCCGAACTGGTCGGTGCATCGGATTTCCGCGCTGCCCAATATGCAACTCAGCAAGGCCGCTTCATTGCCGCACCTCCGCTGAGCCATCCTTATGGTCTGGAAAAACTCCGCATCGCTCGGGAGTTATGCATCACTTATAAGCTAACCATGCACGATGTCGTGGCCTACGCCGACCACCATAGCGACGTGGATTTACTGCAAAATGTTGGACATCCGGTAGTTGTCAGCGCGGATCGGGCGCTGCGCGCAACCGCCCAAGGCAACGGTTGGGAAATGTTGGATTGTAACCCACCTTAAATTTTTCCGACGTCGCGGAAACGCTACGCACCGCTATTAGGCAAATAAAAACACCGGAGCCGAGTTTGCCACGGTCCACGGCAGGGATGGCATTTCGCAAGCGGCGGTTGCAGAAAAAACGGTTTAACACTATTGGCCCTCACCCTCAAACGGAGGGTGAGGGCCAATGAGATCACTGATCGGTTTGATCCGCGTTCTCTTCAATCGGAGTGCTATCCTCGCTGGAAGCATCGCCCTCGAACATATGCTGGGTGATTCGTTTTGACAGCGTCGCCGCTGCATTATGGCGTTCCGCGTGGTAGGCCAAGCCGGTCCCGCCGGGAATCAAGCGACCGACAATGACATTTTCCTTCAAGCCTCGCAAGTCATCGCGCAATCCCCGCACGGCAGCTTCCGTCAATACCCGAGTGGTTTCCTGGAAGGACGCAGCGGAGATGAACGATTCGGTCGCCAACGATGCCTTGGTGATGCCGAGCAACAGCGGTTGATAGGTAGCGATCTCGCCTCCTTCCGCCAAGACCCGATCATTCTCCTCGTACAGCCGGGTCCGTTCCACTTGCTCACCCTTGATGAAACGGGTGCTTTTGGGATCAAGAATCTCCACTTTGCGCATCATCTGACGAATGATGACTTCAATATGCTTATCGTTGATCCGCACGCCTTGTAAGCGGTAGACGTCCTGAATCTCTTTCACCAGATAAGAAGCCAATTCCCTGACCTTGAGCAAACGTAAGATATCGTGAGGATTGGGTTCGCCTTCGACGATTACCTCGCCTCGCTCGACATTCTCACCTTCAAAGACACTCACCTGACGCCATTTCGGAATGAGCTCCTCGTGATTAGTGCCGCTCTTGTCGGTGATCACCAAACGTTGCTTACCCTTGGTGTCCTTACCGAAACTGACTGTTCCCGAGATCTCGGCCAAAATAGCCTGCTCCTTGGGCTTGCGCGCCTCGAACAAATCGGCGACTCGCGGTAAACCACCGGTAATATCACGGGTTTTACCGGACTCCTGAGGAATTCGGGCAAGCACGTCGCCGACGGCCACTTCAGAGCCGTCTTCCAGGCTGACGATGGCGCCTGCCGGCAAATAGTAGTGCGCGGGAATTTCCGTACCGGCGATACACAGGTCGTTTTCCTTCTCGTCGACCAATTTCACCATCGGCCGTTTATCTTTGCCTTGGGAACTGCGTTGCTTCGGATCCATGACCACTAGGCTGCTGACACCGGTAATGTCGTCAGTCTGACGTTGCACCGTACCGCCTTCCTCGAACTCAAAGAAATGTATCCGTCCGGCTACTTCGGTAATCACCGGATGAGTCAGCGGATCCCAATGCGCAACCACTTGGCCGGGTTCTACCGGATCGCCGTCGCTTTGGGTGACAACAGCACCATAGGGAATTTTGTAGCGTTCCCGTTCCCGTCCGAACTCGTCAATAACAGTAATTTCTCCCGAGCGCGATACCGCGACCAGATGTCCTTCCTTATTGCGCACAGTTTTCATATTCTGCACACGAATCAAGCCTTTAGACTTGACTTGCACATTACTGACTACGGCAACCCGAGACGCCGCGCCGCCGATATGGAAAGTCCGCATGGTCAGCTGCGTGCCCGGCTCACCGATGGATTGAGCCGCAATAACGCCCACTGCTTCGCCGGTATTCACCGAGTGGCCACGGGCCAGATCACGACCATAACAGGTGGCGCATACCCCGTAACGGGTATCGCAAGTGATAACGGAACGCACCTGTAATTGATCGACGCTCATTTCTTCCAAGAGATCGACGCATTGCTCATCCAGCAAGGTGCCGAGTGGCAACGCCACGTCTTCACTGCCGGGACGAAAAATATCTTCCGCGAGCACCCGCCCCAATACGCGATCACGTAACGGCTCGACCACTTCCCCGCCTTCGACAATAGGCGTCATCAGCAGACCTTCGCGGGTCCCACAATCGCGCTCAGTCACCACCAAGTCCTGGGCCACATCCACCAAACGGCGGGTTAGATAACCGGAGTTAGCAGTTTTCAATGCCGTATCTGCCAAACCTTTGCGAGCACCGTGGGTAGAGATGAAGTATTGCAGGACATCCAGTCCCTCACGGAAGTTAGCGGTAATCGGCGTTTCGATGATGGAACCGTCCGGTTTGGCCATCAAACCACGCATACCGGCGAGCTGTCGAATCTGGGCTGCAGAACCACGGGCTCCAGAGTCGGCCATCATAAACACTGCGTTGAAAGACGGTTGTTTGACCTTCTCGCCTTCGCGGTTCTCAATGAGTTCACTACCCAGTCTGTCCATCATCGCTTTGGCCACTTGGTCATTGGTGCGTGACCAAATGTCGACGACTTTGTTATAGCGTTCGCCCATGGTCACTAATCCCGAAGCGTATTGGTTCTCAATCGCTTTGACCTCGGCTTCGGCCCTACCGAGAATCGTAACCTTCTCCTCAGGGATGACCAAATCCTCGAAACCGATGGACGCCCCGGAACGGGTCGCGTAATAAAAGCCGGTATACATCAACTGATCGGCGAAAATCACCGATTCTTTCAAACCCACTTGCCGGTAACAGGCATTGATCAGCCGCGAGATGGTTTTTTTGTTCAACACCTGATTGATCAGGCTGAACGGCAGGCCCTCCGGCAAAATATCCGACAACAGTGTCCTGCCTACCGTGGTTTCGACACGCTGCAGGGTTTCGGTACGCTGCCCCTGTTCATCGACCTCGATTTTTGGCAAGCGGACCTGGATCCGTGCATGCAGTTCCACTTCCCGATTTTCGTAGGCGCGATGGACCTCGGCGACATCACTGAACACCATGCCTTCGCCTTTGGCGTTGATCCGGTCGCGGGTCATGTAATAGAGACCCAACACCACATCTTGGAAGGCACGATGATAGGATCGCCGTTGGCCGGAGACAAAACATTGTTGGTCGACATCATCAGGGCGCGCGCTTCCATTTGCGCTTCAATGGATAACGGCACATGCACCGCCATCTGGTCACCGTCGAAGTCGGCATTGAACGCCGTGCAAACCAGCGGATGCAACTGAATCGCCTTGCCCTCGATCAACACCGGCTCGAATGCCTGAATCCCCAAGCGATGCAGGGTCGGGGCGCGATTGAGCAACACCGGATGTTCGCGAATGACCTCTTCCAACACGTCCCAAACTTCCGGATGCTCGCGTTCGACCATCTTTTTGGCAGCCTTGATGGTAGTCGCGATACCGCGCCGGATCAGTTTGCTGAAGATAAACGGCTTGAACAGCTCCAGCGCCATTTTCTTGGGCAACCCGCATTGATGCAGGCGCAGGGTAGGCCCGACCACGATGACCGAACGGCCAGAATAATCCACCCGTTTCCCTAATAGGTTCTGCCGGAAACGACCCTGTTTACCCTTGATCATATCGGCCAAGGATTTCAGCGGACGTTTGTTGCTACCGGTGATCGCGCGTCCCCGGCGACCATTATCCAATAGCGAATCCACCGCTTCTTGCAACATGCGCTTCTCGTTACGCACGATGATGTCGGGCGCATTCAACTCCAATAACCGCTTCAAGCGATTGTTGCGATTGATCACCCGCCGGTACAGATCGTTTAGATCGGAGGTAGCGAACCGCCCGCCGTCCAGAGGTACTAGCGGTCGCAGATCGGGCGGTAATACCGGCAACACCGTCAATACCATCCATTCCGGCCGGTTGCCGGAGTCAATGAACGACTCGATTAATTTAAGCCGTTTGGATAGCCGCTTCAGTTTGGTTTCCGGACGTGCAGTCGGCAATTTCTTCGCGCAGCTTGGCGGCTTCTTTCTTCAAATCCAAAGAATGCAACAACTCGCGCACGGCTTCGGCAATCTTGATCGGCATACCGGAGAAGACGAGCGTCTCTAATTTCTTGCGTCGAGCCTTGAAATCTTTGGGCAACTGTTCGGGCAATGCGCGTAAGGTTGCCATGACTTGTTTCAGCTTGCTGCTAGACATGATTTGGCGGAGACCGGCATTTTCCGTACGCCGAAAAGGCACTCGCAGCGTCAATTGTTTCTCAGCAAAGTGGATGACATAATAGCGTTTGAAGCCTGCCACCAACTCCTGATGTCAATATCGACAATTTCACCAGCACCATGGGCAGGATGAACAATGGTTGACCAACTGTATAATCCACTTTGCACTCCAATCGAAAGCCTTCACTACGTCAGATATTCTGTCCGATATTCTGTCCAATATTCTGCAAACCGTCATTTTTTTGTTCGGTTACGCTATTTTATCACAATTTTTCTGTTATGTCACATGCGCATAGCAGCGCAGTAAAGCATGGAGGAGGCAAAAATCAATTTTTCACAACGCAATCCGCCGGCCTGTGCGTGAAGATTCGTAGGCGGCATCAATGATTTGGAGCACACGATAGCCATCTTCAATGCTGACGGTCGCGCGGGTATTGTTACGCACAGCATGGATGAATTCAGCCACAAATTCATAGCCCCACTGGTCAGCATAGACTGGCCGTGAGGCAAGCTCGAACTGGACAGTACGCGTCGGCGCAGACTCCCAGCCGGGGGCGGCGCTGTTAACGGTGAATTCACCGGCCAGCGGCCAACTAGCACTACCCAAGGTGCCGCGCACGGCAAAATGCATATCGTTGCGTGGCCCTGCACCGGCGAGCAGATAGCCCATGTGCAGGCAGGCGTGGACGCCGTTGGCAAACTCTAACGCTACGGTCGCCACATCTTCAAGACGCTCTTCAAGGTGGCTCGGT
>JAAUQA010000166.1 GCA_012032855.1 Candidatus Competibacteraceae bacterium | reverse complement strand
GATCGGTTGATTGATGCCATTGAAGTGGAATTGGATCGCGACAAGCGCAAAGCCTTGTGGAGCCAATTGCAGCATCTTTATGCCAATGATCTGCCGGTCATTCCGCTGTTTTTCCGGGCCGACGCGTATATTCTCCCAGGTTGGTTGCAGGGCGTGCGCCCCACCGGCCATCAATTCCTCAGCACCTTGTGGATCGAGTCCTGGAATAGCGCTCCCTGAATCTGATTGGCTGGCAAGGAGGTCGGTTTGGTGAACCAACGGCAGCGTATCGGTAAGCGAATACTCTTCACGCTGTTGGTTTTTTCACCTTGTACGGTTTGCTGCTCACGCTGAACAGCACCGGTCGCCGTCAAGGGCGTTCTGGATCTCCGGCACTGGGATCTTCTCCAGCATGGATCGATTGAAATGCAGGGAGAATGGGCTTTTTATTGGAGGCAATTTCTTGACGAAGATAATCTGCCCCTAGACCAGGATAGCAAACCGGATGCTTATTTGTCGGTACCCAATGTATGGAACGGATTAGTATTGGCGAACGGCACTGTAATAAAAGGACCGGGATTCGCGACTCTGTGGCTTAAGATACTGCTGCCGCAGTCGCTTTCGGAGGCACCATTAAAATTTCTGCGCATTGTCGTAAGACCCATAGATTCACCTTACACTATGCAGGTTTTCGACAGTTCCAGAAAACCACTTTCAGAACTGATACATAGTGGAGATTTACAACAGGACGCGGAATTAGTTATTCCACCAAAGCACGCCAAAGATTTCCCTGTCTATGCGGCTGCTGAACTGATTGTAGTCTGGCGAATCAGCAATCACCATTACCATGCTTTTGCCGGTCCTTGGCTAGTGCCTGAGATCGGTGAAGAAGCGAGTATTGTCAGCAAGCTAAAAACCAACCGTGCCACCGACTTTTTGCTAATAGGTATTACTTTGGCAGCGGGACTTTATCATTGGATACTGTTCTTGCTGAGACCGAAAGATTTTGCAACATTCTGGTTCGGCCTGTTTTGTTTTTGTATCGCTTTTATAGTCCTTTATGTCAATGAACACATCGGTGATTTTTTAGGAGAGGCGTTCAATTATAGTAATCTGCAAAGGCTGTTAGTTTCTCTTATCAATCTTGATATTATTTCGCTAGTCTATTTTTTGCGCAACATCATCCCTCAAGAAGCAAAAATAAATTTTCAATGCTATTAGTATTGCCGAGTGCATTTTATATTGCCGCAGCCTGGATCCTGCCTTTCTATGAGGTAATGTTGAGTTTCTTCATATTCTTTTTACCTTTTCATCATACTTTGGTCATGCTGTGGGCAAGCTATGTCTGTCTTTACGCTTTCCTAAAAGAGAGAAGCGTTATTGGTTTTCTTGTTTTTTCAGGAATTATTGCGTTATCAGCAACCAATACTCATGCCATATTAGTGGCGATGCAAGTTATTCAGGATGTATTATATCTTCATTTCGGTCTGATCGTTTTTATTTTGATGCAGGCCGCTGCTATAGCAAGAAAAAACAAAGACGCATATATGTTATCAGAAAAATTAGCATTAGATTTAAAATCCAAATCCGAGGAACTGAAAAAAACCAATCAAGAGTTGGCAAGTCAAGCTAAGCAATTAAAACGCATGGACCGTCTCAAGGATAATTTTCTTACCAATACCTCTCATGAATTAAAAACACCTCTAAATGGAATCATAGGCTTAACCCAGTCTTTACGTGATCAGGGCCAGTCACATCTGCAACAAAGGCACTATTTAAGTCTAATCAATCATAGTGCTAGGCGACTCTATAATTTGGTCAACGACATATTGGACTTCTCTAGAATCCGCCACCAAGATATTAAACTTAATTTAAAACCTTTAGACTTGAGCAGTCTCGTTGATCTGATTTTAATAACAGTTAAACCACTTGTCGGGGACAAGTTGATTGAGTTGAACAACCATGTTGCTCCTAATATTCCTCAGGTTTTTGCTGATGAGGATCGCGTACAACAGATTCTGTTCAATCTGATCGGCAACGCCATTAAATTTACCGATCACGGTGCAGTCACTGTTACCGCATTAGCCGAAGGTGAATTAATCAGGGTATTGGTAAAAGATACTGGGATCGGTATACCCAAAGAGGAACAATCTCATATTTTTGAAGCCTTTAGCCAAGCCAATCGGCCCAAAGCGGATACCTATGGCGGCACGGGGTTGGGTTTATCGATAGCAAAACAACTGGTCGAGTTGCACGGCGGGACTATGCAGGTCGAAAGTAGCGAAAAACCAGGCGCAGTATTTTCTTTTACTTTACCTGTTTATCCTAAGTTGCACCAGTCACAGGATTTTATGCCATCTCCTTTCAATGCTCGTTTCATCGAACCTGATCCGAATGTCTATTTGCGCGAAGATATAAACTCTAATATTGCACAGCCTGCGCAGAATACAGTTACAATTCTTATCGTTGATGATGAATCTATTAATGTGCAACTCATTAGCGACCACCTCTCTTCAAACCATTATCAAATATGGGTTGCACGTAATGGTCTCGCTGCTCTGGAACTCTTGCAAACCAAAAAGCCGGACTTGGTTGTCATGGACTTGATGATGCCTATTATGAATGGGTTTGAAGCCACCCGCAGAATTAGGCAACACTATTCACTGACGCAACTACCTATTATTATATTAACCATACGCAATCAATCCGGCGACTTAATAGAAGGACTTAGCGCAGGCGCCAACGATTATCTGCTCAAGCCATTCCATAAAGAAGAGTTATTAGCGCGCATTAAGGCTCATCTCAATATAACTAAAACACAATTAATAGTCGATAAATTTGTACCCACTGATTTTTTGAGGCAGCTAGACAAAAAGAGTATTTTGGATATCAGGTTAGGAGATAACGTAGAGAGAGAAGTCAGCATTCTATTCTCAGATATTCGTTCCTTTTCATCTTTTGCCGAACAAGCAACATCAGAACAGGTGTTTAGCTACATTAATTTTTATTTGAACAAGATGGGGCCCTTAGTACGCCATCACGGAGGTTTTATCGATCAATATGTAGGAGATGCGATAGTCGCTCTATTTTGCAACTCACCCGACGATGCATTGCAATCGGCCATTAACATGCTGTCTTTCTTAAAAACATACAATGAAGCTGCACTATTCGACAACAACCTAGGCCCAATCAGAATCGGCATTGGCCTTCATTTTGGGGAAACTTAGATTAGGAGTTATTGGTGAAGCAGATAGAATTCAAGGTGGAGTAATTGGTGATGCAGTCAATTTGGCTTCCCGCTTACAAGATATGACGAAACGCTTTGAGGTTACACTGTTGATTAGCGAAGATATTTTTAGGCGTCTTCAGAAACCGGAAAGGTACACTATGCGGGCAATCGGCAAGATAAAAGTTAAAGGTAGAAAACAATCGGTCGGCATTTTCGAAGTATTGGATGGTGAAGATCCGGTTTTGCGTAATGCGAAACAATCAACAGAATCGCTGTTTCAAGCCGGAATTGATCTTTATATTCAAGGCAATGTGCAACAAGCGAAACAACGATTTGAGGCGTGTCACACCACATGTCCACAGGATGGCGCGGCCAAGATCTATTTAAACAGTTGCAACCATTACCTCAAGGATCACATTGACCCGCTCACATGGGAAGGAATACCTTATCTAGGCACAGTAGGTGAGTAACAGACCTGATCGCGCCCATTGCGTTTGGCCTCATATAAAGCGGAATCAGCACGGTTCACCAGCTCATTCAAAGAATCGACCGGCAGCATTTTAGCCACACCCGCAGACACGGTGATCGATACCGGGGCGTTGGTAGAATCGAATTTCATTTGAGTATAGCGAATTCTTTTTGCGATTCGCTCGGCAATGAAAACAGCCGCTTCGAGCAGCGTGTTAGGCAACATAACAACAAACTCTTCACCGCCAAAGCGAACTACTACATCCCTCGGTCGAATGCAGCTACGCAGAGTTGCAGCAACACGTTCAAGCACTTTATCACCGGCTAAATGCCCGTACCGGTCATTAAACCGTTTGAAATGATCGACATCAATCATAATTAAACATAAAGTAAGCGAGCTGTCGTTACTGATGCGGCGCTGTTCGCGCTTAAACACTTCTTCTAACCAACGTCGATTGTACAATCCAGTCAACGTATCGATATTGGCATTTTTCTTAAAATTATTAATTTGTGCGTTATTTTGTCGAATCCGACTCGTTAAAATACATAAAAGATTGCGAGTCAATGCAAGCGATTGTGCCAACATAGACCAAAGCAGCTCACTGGACAGTGCAAGCACCTGACTTTGGCTCTCTGCGATCACATAGGCCGAGGGGTTAATTTGGTCAAGCACCGATACCTCACCAACACACTCGCCGGCGCTTAACTCGACTAAACATCGATCATCAGTGGGACTTAAATAAACACCGAAACAGCCGGAAAAAACCACAAAAAGGCAATCGTTTTTATGTTCAGGATCGAGCAGTATATTGCCCTTCTGAAGGAATCGTTGGCCACCAAGACGTACACAATCGGCAATTAATGCCTTATCTACGTTGTGGAACAATCGGGTCTGAGAAAGAAAAACCTGACTTTCATTATCCATCAGAATGATCAATCCTATGCCTGTGGCGGCTCGGTTTTTTAAACCGAACTCCGCCCCCTGTGATTAATGATTAATAGTCCAGAAACGCATAAAAGTTAACCGCTTAGCGATCAGAACATACTAAGCTTAAGCATTGTCCATGTAAACATTCCACAACAGCACGGATATTAAAACGACGTTGTTAATGCCAAAAATAAACCGGCTTTTTAACACCAGAACCAATCGGCGACCGACCGCAGACTCATCGGTAAACGCCTTCAGCAGGACAATCTATCGCCGACGACTCTTAGCACGGGTCCGCAAAGACCGGATTGTGGATGTCTTGGATCGGTCTATCTATAGAGAAGCCTACCGGGTATTAGGACTTGGAAAGCAGTCCGACATGACCGACTTGCGCGGTGAGATGGTCATACAACGGCCCAAAACAAGGCCCCGCTGGCTTGCTGCCGGTACCGCGATCAACTCTGTGTTTGACGAGTTGGGTAGAACCTTGCTGATTGCGGGGGCCCCCGGATCGGGTAAAACCACCCTGCTGCTGGAACTCACTCAAGCACTGCTGGAACAGGCTCAACAGCATATCGAACAGCCCATCCCTGTAGTATTCAACCTGTCATCCTGGTCGGCACAGTCATTACCATTCGCTGCTTGGTTGGTGAGCGAACTCACTCGGCATTATCGGATACCTCGCTCATGGGCGCAGTCCAGCCTGGAGTCCGGTTTAATCCTGCCGTTACTGGATAGTCTGGATGAGATAGGAGAGACAGGAGTAGACCTTGAAGAGCAATGTATCGAAGCGATCGCTGAATTTCGGCACCAACATCCCCAGTTACCGATAGCGGTTTGCAGTCGGGCAAGCGGTTACGACGCACTGGCACATCAACTGTGTCTACAGGGAACGCTGATTATCCAACCCCTGTCCCGACAAACAATCGCCCGTTTTCTGATACTGATGGGAGAAGCGCCGACGGCCGTCCACACCGCGTTGCAGCAAGACGCCGTCCTGTGGGAGTTGCTTCGCACGCCGCTGATGTTGGGTATCTCAGCGTTGCTGTGTCAACAAGACAAGCGGTCGGTACTGCAATTAAGCGGTTCTTTAGCGGCGCGGCGCGACCAATTATTAGATGCTTATCAGCGCTTCCGCCTGGGTGGAGCGAACCCGGAATTGTCTCATCAAATCGGCGCAGAATTGGTTCGTTTAGCTGCCGAATTACAGCACCGACCTTTCTATTATCCCTCCGGGACGGTGCTGAATAGGTTGTCACGGCGACAGCGTTGGCTGGATTACGCTGTAGAGCAGCGTTTGTTACTCAACGTGGGGAATGGCTACTGCTTTATACATCGCCTGCTGCAGGATTATTTGGCTTCTCTCGCCTCGACTGCAGATACCCAAACAGTGGAACCCGAACCAACGACCTTGAACAACACGTCCATTCCCCCTGTGTTACAGGCTGCGGGCTACCAAAGTCAAACTGCGGTGATTCCCGAACCGACTTCGTTGCTGACGGTGCGTGATTTGACGGTCGCATTCGGCCCATTTAGCGCTGTAGATCGCTTGAATTTTACCCTGCAACGCGGCGAAACCCTTGGGGTGGTGGGTGAAAGCGGTTGTGGTAAATCGCTCACCGGATTAAGCCTGCTCCGGTTAACGCCACCCGGCGCAACCCTGACAGGAGAGATTGATTTTGACGGCCATGCATTGTTAGCAATGCCCGAAACCGAGATGAAGACCTTGCGCGGGCGACGCATCGCGATGGTGTTCCAAGAACCGGTGACAGCGCTCAATCCGGTCTATGCCGTGGGTGCACAAGTCGCGGAAATGTTTATTTTACATCAACACGCTACCCGCAAGACAGCTTGGCAACAAGCACTGGCCGCGTTACAGCGGGTCCATATTCCGGACGCTGCCCGGCGCGCCCGCGATTATCCGCATCAGCTGTCCGGTGGTATGCGGCAACGGGTGATGATTGCGATGGCTTTGGCCTGTCGTCCCGAAGTATTGATCGCCGATGAACCAACCACCGCTTTGGATGTGACCGTGCAAGCACAAATTTTGGACCTGATGCTGGAGCTACAGGGGCAGATGGGCATGGCCATGTTATTTATCAGCCACGATATGGGCATCATTTCGCAAGTCGCTGATCGTGTATTAGTCATGTACGCCGGTAAAGCGATGGAATGCGCCTCGACCCGGGCGGTGCTAAAAAACCCCGTCCATCCCTATACCCGCGCCTTACTCAAAACCTTACCGCGGTTGAGCGAACGGCGCGGGCCGCTACCGACTATTGCAGGTACGGTGCCTACATTACGAGATAAAACGTCCGGTTGTG
>JAAUQA010000165.1 GCA_012032855.1 Candidatus Competibacteraceae bacterium | reverse complement strand
TCACCCATGAGGAGTTGTCGCTCATTGTGCGCAGCGACGTGCCGGCCATCCAGCGGATTGAAGGGAAAGTGCGCACTCTCGGGGATTGGGTCGCCGATTTGCGGGCGCGAGTAGAGGATGCCGATTAGCGGAACGGGTGTTTATCGAGGCGAAAGGCGAACGGGTGTTGGCAACCGGTTTGATCGGCCCGCAGGAGATGAAATCTTGGCAGCAAGTCGCTAAACAATTCGTTGCCAACACCCGCAATCTGCCACCGCTGGAGTCGCTGGTGAAAGTCGCTGAGGACCTTCCGGCAGTCGGCAATCCGGAGATGGGTAGTGCGCTGTCAGCCGTTGCAAACTCAGGAGAGTTCCCGCTGGATGATCTAAAAATCACCGTGCTGGGTATAGCGCTCGGTCAACACAAGCCATCTTATGCTTGGTTGGGCGACGGAACTAAAGTCGCAGAGGGCGATGTCATCAAAGCAGATTATGTGGTAGAAACCATTGAATTTGACCGAATTATTGTGAGTAATCACGCTAAACAGCGTGTCTATTATGTGGAGGAAGTCGATGGCGGAAAAAATGAACCCTGGTTGCCGGTGGAGCGGACCCTCAAGGAAGACACCGATGGCGAGGAGCGGGACGCTCTGATGAACCGGCTGCGAGACCAGGCCCGCACAATTAAACGCAAAATGGACGCCGGCGTTACGCCGAAGGAGTTTGCCGAATTAGACACCTTACACAAGGCGTTCGAAACCGCCAGCCAAGTCGTCGCCATTATTTGGCGGCGGTATCACCCCACTTGAACTGTTAATCAGACTAACTGTAATTAAGAGGAACAACCGATGGCCATTGATATAAGTAGCATAATATCTTCAGGAAACCTCTCCGACCTTGACAGTAATATAAGCACCGCTGCAAGCGGAGACTTAACGGATCCCGCAAATCAACTGCAATTGCAACAGGCGTTGGCCGAGTATCAGGAAACTTACGGCACATACAGTGCGATTATCTCTGATATGAAATCCACTGTGATGTCTATTATTCAGAAAATGTGACCCCTGATCGGGAGCCCCTATGGAAATCGATGACGACACTGTCAAATTGCTGGCGGAAATTGCTTTTATGGCTGGCGGTTACAAGATGATTGGCCCGTCTGACACCATTGCAGTCGGCTTGGAACGTGCCAGACCGGATAGCGAACGCCCTCATCTAGTGAGGGCGATCACTCGGCTGAATGCTAAAGACACCGCCACGGCGGAGCGCATCCTGCGCGACCAAGCGCTTAAAATTAACCCGAACAGCGCCATGTCTAAAGCGTTTCTCGGTATTGCTTTGCACATGCAAGGTCGGATTAACGAACGGGATCAAGTGCTCAACGAGGTTATCGCAACAGACGATGATGATGAGGACGCCGTCAAGATTGCCAAAGACCTGCTCAACGGCACCCAGTAGGATACTCCACCCCGAAGTACGGGAGACAAGATCATGACCTATGCAGTAGGCGCCGACCAAATCGCCAAAAGAGACGTTCGTGAACACAGCGGGCAAGAGGGAACGGGCACAGCCAAGCCGCAAGAAGCGAGCATTGATGACCAAAACCGCTTACAGGAGGCCCTGCGGCAACACCAAACCAACTCGGAACAGTCCTCTCAGGTGCAGCAACCGACGAATACGCCGCCTGTGCAGCAGCAGGACCAAGTGACAGCTCCGAAGACAATGGGCGATTCAATCCTGAAAGGTATGGACGGTTTGCGCAATGGCGTGAAGAATATCGGAGAAAAAGCGCAGTCGATTGCTACCCAAGGGGACGTATCGCCCCAGGAGATGATGAAGATCCAAATGCAGGCCAGTCAGATGATGGTCGACACGCAATTGGCCGGTCAGGTGCCCGGCAAGTTGGAACAGGATATGGATACGTTGCTGAAGAGTTCTTGAGAACCGGGAGTTCGACACGTGCACGCGTTGCAACGATTGGTAGTTGGCTGCCTGCTCATTGTCGGGTTGGTTGCCTGCCAAGTGGAGCTGTACTCAGAGCTTCAAGAAAAGGAAGGCAACGATATTCTCGCGGTGTTGCTGACCCATAATATTCCCGCCAGTAAAACGAGCTCCAAGGATGGAGTCAGCATCATGGTAGACGAGGTTGATGTAGCCAACGCGATTGAGATTTTGCAACGCAACGGCTATCCGCGCGATAACTTCGTCAACCTGGGTGATGTGTTCCAAAAACAGGGCTTGATTTCCTCGCCGCTGGAAGAGCGGATTCGCTTTATCTACGGACTATCTCAGACCATTTCGGAAACGCTGAATCAGATTGACGGCGTGTTGACGGCGCGGGTGCATATCGTCATGCCGGAGGAACAGCCACTTGAGGAAGTCGTCAAACCTTCCTCAGCATCGGTGTTTATCAAATATCGGCAAGGACTAGGCATTGAGAATCGGTGCCCAAAATCAAATTGATTGTGCAAAATAGCGTGGAAGGCTTGAGTTACGATAATATCTCAGTCGCCTTATTCCCGGCTCAGGAACTGCCGCCCGCCGTCGAACCCACAGGACCGCCGCTGAGTAGCTTTCTCGGTCTGCGCATTACCCGCGATTCGTTTACGGAATTTTCCCTGCTGATCGGCGCATTGGCCGCATTATTACTGTTGGCGCTGGGCGCAAACGGGTATTTAATCTGGCGGATGCGGCGCGCCAAGCCCACCGGCGGAGAAGCGGCGGGTGGTTGACGAATCACTCGGCCTACCCGACTCGCGCTGGTTGAAACGTGCCCTGACCTTTAATTTCCATCCCGTTGCTTATCTCCACGATTCCTGGTTTGACACCCTGCCCTACGGGGATCTGATGCGGCGGTTGCGCACTATGCCCCGCGCTGCCCCACAGGTCTCCCGCCATTTGCTGCAAGCCCTGGGACTGGAACAAGATTACTGGTATGACTTCTCTGATCGTCGCACCCGCCTTGCCTTGCTGAACGGGCCCACCTTGGAACGGCTATTTTTATACTTAGGACTGACCTTGCGCAGCACCGAACTGCGCGGTGAACTGCTTGGAGAGCGTTTGCGTCCAATTAAACAGGCGGTGGGCGAAGACGGGTTTGCTTTCGCAGTGAAACGGGCTCCATTTCTGGGTGGGTTGCCTGATTTTTCCTTCGAACCCGAAACCGACGATCCTCATACCCGGTTTAGCTTGATCGGTGCGCGTTTCTGTGCGGATCAACTGCCGGCAGAGGCGCTGCTTAAACGCATGGCGTTGAAATTGCCGGTCGCTTGGTCATCGTTACTGACAGCAAATCCGCAGCCCTCGCCGGTTACCATCGACCCTTCGTTACCGCCGTTGCTCAGAAAACTTATAAAGGAGCTCATGCCGAAATGGACCCCTTTGTTCGCCTGACACTGAATAAATCAACCTTGCAATCCGATACCCGGATACTCAAAGCAGCTGATTATCAGGTGTTTGAAACGGCCGGTCAGGTTTTGGCTGACGCGCAACGTCGAGCACAAGACATTCTCGCTCAGGCCGAGCAAGTCTATGAGGAACAAAAAGCGCGCGGTTATGAAGACGGTATGGATGAAGCTAAACAGGAGATGGCCGAGCAAATGCTGGATACCGTGGGAAGAACGGTAGATTATTTTGCGCAAGTGGAGAAGCGGGTCGCGGCGGTAGTCATTGCTGCGGTGCGTAAGATTCTTGGGGATTTCGACGAGCAGGAACTCACCGTGGGTGTAGTACGCAATGCGTTGCAGGTGGTACGTACCCAAAAACAAGTTACGGTACGGGTCAGTCCTGGCCAAGAACAGGCCCTGCGCGAGCGTTTAGACGAAATTCTCGCTGGCTACAGTGGCGTCAGTTACTTGGAAATCGTTCCTGATCATCGGCTAAATCGGGGCGGTTGTATTCTAGAAACTGACATCGGTGTCGTGGAAGCTAGCGTTGAGGTGCAACTTCAGGCACTGGAACAGGCCATAAAAGCCCGTATCGACGACGTACCAGGGTAATAAGATTATTCCTGCTGCTCCAGATTAGCCACCCAGTGCAGTACCTCCGCCACGGCCTCGATCAAGTCTGTCGGGATGTACTGATCCACTGACGACTGCTCGTGTAAAGAGCGTGCTAACGGCACGTTCTCCATGATCGGAATCCCCTCTTCCTTGGCGATTTCGATGATGCGCTGAGCCCACAGATTTTCTCCCTTGGCCCGCACGATCGGTAATGGCGTTTCACCGTCGCGATATTCCAAGGCAATGGCGATGTGAGTGGGGTTGGTGACAACGACAGTCGATTTTTTCACGCTATTGGTCATCTGTTGCGACATCAATTCATGATGAAATTGTTTACGTTTGCTCTTGATCAGCGGATCGCCTTCCATTTCTTTGTATTCCCGCTTCACTTCGTCCTTGGTCATTTTTAGTTGCTTGGTGAACTGGAATTTCTGAAACGCGAAATCCGCCACCGCAATCACAATAAAGGCGAAGGCCGCATTTAAAATAACCTGCTCCAGCAATTTCCCCAAGATCAGCGGTATGCATTCCAAACCGCAATAGGGAATTTTCAATAGATCGACCAAGCTGTTACGAATCACTAAAAACATCAGGATGGATAGAAAGACAATCTTGAATGCCGATTTGAGAAACTCAATCAGATTTTTCAGCGAAAAAATCTTCTTGATGCCCTGCATCGGATTGAGCTTCTTGATATCGGGCTTCAACGATTCCAGCGCGAATAACACCCCGTACTGGGCAAAATGTGACAGGATTGCCACCAAAATAACCGTCACCACTAACGGCATCAGCATGCGCACCATCAGGGTAATGATGCCATTCAGGGTTTCCTGAAGTCCGAACTCGAAACTGATGCCGGCGTTGACGAAAGTGGTTGGCAGCAGAATCAATTCCTTAAAATCGGCCAGATAAATCCCAGCCATCCCCCACAGAAAAGCGAAAATGGCCAGAATCAGCGCTGCCGAAGCAACCTCCTTGCTGGACGCGACTTGGCCTTTCTTGCGGGCGTCGCGGAGTTTTTCGGAGTGGGTTGTTCGGTTTTCTCGCTCACCGGAACAACCCGTTGAGGGCCGTGAAATGAGTCGCCAGTTTCTTTAACTCATCGTTGTAGTAGCCGATCAATATTCCAGCATAGAGCACTAGAATGAATATTCCGACCGCGCTTTTGATCGGCATCGCGAGAAAAAACACGTTGAGTTGCGGGGCGAAGCGACTAATCAAGCCCAGCGCGAATTCTGCCAAAAACATGGCGATGATTACCGGAGCGGCCATCAATACCGCCAAGGCCATGATCCAATCCAATATGCCCAGAAAATAGGGCACAGCATCCCATTCCACACGCGGGAAAAAAGAAAATACCGGCCATAATTGATAACTGGTGTATAACGCACCCAGAACAACCAACAGCCCGCCACCGACAAAAAAAATCACGTTCAAAGTCTGGACGAACAATATGCCCATCGGAGACGTTTGCGAACCGGTCAGTGGATTAAGGGAGCTGGCCATAGTTGATCCCCGCTGGTTATCGATGAAAAAGCCCGCTGCCTCAATGGACCAGAACAGCGCTGCCACACCGAAACCAATCAGCAATCCGATAAAAACTTCTTTGATGAGAACACCGAGACCGCTGATCAAGGTCAGATCACTGACGGGCGCATCCACGACAACCACAGGGAAAATGAACAACGCCAAGCTGGCAGCCACCCCATTGCGTACCATTCCTGGCAACACCTGGCGGCTGAAAACCGGCATCATGGTGAACGTAGCTAGGATGCGGGGCAAACTAAAGGTGAAAACGAGCAGCCAATGGCGTAGCTCTTCGAACTCGTTCATTGACCCAGCACGGGAATATTGACAAAGATATTGAAAGCGTAGTTGTACAGTTCTTCGCCCTGCCAGCGGGCCGTGAGGAAAATCGTGACCACCACCACGAACAGCTTGATGGCAAACGATAGGGTTTGTTCTTGAATTTGGGTGAGGGCCTGCAGGAGGCTGACCAGGGTTCCCACTAGGGCGGCGGCAATAATAGGTGGCATGGACAGATAAAGCACCAACAACAAGGCATTAGCGGTGAAATCGACGATGCTGGCTTCGTTCATGCTATCCGCCGGTTATTGGTAGGTGAGCACAAGACCGTGAATGAGCCGCGTCCATCCGTCTAACAAGACGAATAGCAGCAGTTTGAAGGGCAATGAGATGGTCATCGGCGAGACCATCATCATACCCATCGCCAGGAGAATATTGGAAATAATCAGATCAATAGCGATGAACGGCAAATAAAGCAAAAAACCCACTTCAAATGCAGAGGTTAATTCGCTGATGGTGAACGCCGGAATCAGCACTAGCAAATCATTCGGAGTGACCTTTTCGGCATATTCCTTAGGCCACAGGTTTCTAGCCGTCTTGACAAAGAATGCTTTTTCTTCGTCAGACGCATGCTTTTTCAGAAATTCTCGAAACGGCTCAGCAGCCTTACCGAGCTCCGCAACCAGGGTACGGGTATCCATTTTCCTTAGGTCTTTATCAACCAGCGACTCATAAGCCTGAATCCCCACCTGTGCCATGATGTACATCGTGAGAATGATCGCCAAGCCGTGCAGCGTCATATTAGGTGGAATCTGCTGAATGCCCATCGCGTTGCGGATGAGAGAGAGGACCACGGTGATTTTCACGAATGTGGTGGCCATAACGGCCATGAAGGGCACTAGCCCCAACAGGCCCATCCCGATTATCAGCAGTAGCGGATCGGGAAATTCACTCATGTGTCGGTTTGAACAACTCGATAACGCGCACACCCAACCGATCTTCGATGTGCACCAACTCACCCCGCCCGATCACCTGCGAACCAGCCAGAATCCGCACCGGGCCAATTGCCGGCACATCCAGCTCGAAGCTGTAACCGGGCTGTAGATTTTGCAGCTCCCCCAAAGGCAGAGTAAGGTGTCCCAAATCA